>DATEJA010000356.1:0-3460 GCA_035278405.1 Sphingobium sp.
CCGATCAGAATTTGAAGACGGTGCCCAGATAGACCGCCTGATTGTCCTGGCGGTCGTCGGTCATCGGGGTCAGGCGGCCGATCACGCTGTTGTTGTAGCGCAGCCCGGCGGTGACGTTGAGGTTGCGCGTCAGCGAATAGGAGCTGGCGAGGTCCAGCGAATAATCCTTGTCCGCAGCCGCGCTCTTGACCGCGGCGGCCGGATCGCGGCGGCTTTCGATCATCACCTTGGTGCTGAACCGAGTCTTGGCTCCCTGATCCAGCGAGAAATTCTTGGCGCCCGCCATCTGCTCGATCGAGACCGGGTCCAGTTCCTTGCGGCCGACGGCTTCGGGCAGGGCGAACTTGCGCCAGTTGTGCGCGCTGTTCAGGCTGAAGGCGACGGGCGCGATATTCACCGGATCGATCGTGCGGCTGATGGCGACGCGATCATTGAGGTCGGCAGCGCGCACCATCACCGTGACCGAACGCTGTCCGCTGAGCGAGCCGCTGGTCGGGGTGAAGCGGAAATTCTGCCGGCTGGCCGAGGCCGCGATCCGCGCATAGGCGGCGGCGAGGCGCGGGTCCTTGGTGGTGGGCGTGAAGGAGGAAATGCTGCCGAGCGCGCCCAGCGAAACGGGCACGTCAGCCCGGAAGCGCACCAGGTCGGTCGCCGCGCCAAGTGCGGGAGACAGCATGAAGCCGGCCGCGGCAACCGCCGAGCCTGCCAATGCCAAATGTCCCCTTTTCACACGCATGACGCGAATCTCTTCCCCACCGTCTAATTTTCAAACCTTCTACACGCGAGGAGCCAAAAAGGACAGGCCACCATGCTCTTTTTGTCCGGCTGTTGCATGGAACACACAGACTCCCGCGCGCGCTCGCGGGTCCTGCCGCGCCCGGCCCCCTTGCCCATTGCTGCGCGTCCTCTATAGAAGCGAAGCGTTTTTTCCAAGATGGGACGTTTTCGATGGTCCGCCGCCTTCCTGCCTCTGTTTCCGCCGGTCTGCTGCTGGCCGCGCTCCTGCCGCTCGCCGCATGCGGAGGCGGGGCCAAGCATCGTCCCAAGGCGGACCTTGCCGCGTCCAAGGTGACGACGATCGGCGTCAATGCCTATCTGTGGCGCGCGGCGCTCGACACGCTGTCCTTCATGCCGATGGTGCAGACCGATTCCAACGGCGGCGTCATCGTCACCGACTGGTATGCCAACCCCAACAGCCCCAATGAGCGGATGAAGCTGACCGTGTCGATCCTGGACCAGGACCTGCGCGCCGACGCGCTGCGCGTCGCCGCCAGCCGTCAGGTGAACCAGGGCGGCCAGTGGGTCGACGCGCCGGTTTCGGCCGCGACCGTGCAGAAGCTGGAAGAGATCATCCTGACCAAGGCCCGCGACCTGCGCCGCATGGCGATCGCGGGCTGAGCCCCTTCTTCACTCCCTTCGATGAACCGGGGCTGGGCTTTCCAGGAAGCTCGGCCCAACTGCATTTTTGAGGACTAACCCCATGCAAAGGCGCTTCAACCCGCTGGAGGCCGATGCCCGTTGGCAGGCCGTCTGGGACGAGAAGCAGACGTTCAAGGCGTCGGACAGCAGCGGCAAGCCGCGCAGCTATGTGCTGGAGATGTTCCCCTATCCGTCCGGGCGCATCCATATCGGCCATGTGCGCAATTACTCGATGGGTGATGTGCTGGCGCGTTTCCGCCGGATGACGGGGCATGAGGTGCTGCATCCGATGGGCTGGGACGCCTTTGGCATGCCGGCGGAAAATGCCGCGATGGAAAAGAAGGTCCATCCGGGCGCCTGGACCCGGTCCAACATCGCGACGATGCGGGCGCAGCTCAAGAAGCTGGGCTTCGCGCTCGACTGGAGCCGTGAACTCGCCACCTGCGAGCCGGACTATTATGGCCATGAGCAGGCGCTGTTCCTCGACATGTTGGACGCGGGCCTGGTCTATCGCAAGGAAAGCGCGGTCAATTGGGACCCGGTCGACATGACCGTGCTGGCCAACGAGCAGGTGATCGACGGCAAGGGCTGGCGGTCGGGCGCGCCGGTCGAGAAGCGCAAATTGAGCCAGTGGTTCCTCAAGATCACCCAGTTCGCCGACGATCTGCTGAGCGGCCTCAAGACGCTGGACCAGTGGCCCGAAAAGGTGCGGCTGATGCAGGAGAACTGGATCGGCAAGTCGGTCGGGCTGCAGTTCCGCTTCAAGCTGGACGAGGCGGTGGACGGTTTCGAGGAGTTGGAGGTTTTCTCCACCCGGCCCGACACCATCTTCGGCGCGAGCTTCGCGGCGATCGCGGCCGATCACCCCATCGCGCTGGCGCTGGAAGCCCGGGACCCGGCGCTCGCCGCCTTCGCCGAGGAATGTCGCCACACCGGCACAGCCGCCGCCGAGATTGAGACGCAGGAGAAGAAGGGCTATGACACCGGCCGGTCGGTGATCCATCCCTTCACCGGCGCCAGGCTGCCGCTGTTCGTCGCGAATTTCGTGCTGATGGATTATGGCACCGGCGCGGTCATGGCGGTTCCCGGGCATGACCAGCGCGACCTGGATTTCGCGCGCAAATATATGCTCGCCGTGGAGCGCGTCGTTGCTGCCGAGGGCGACGAGGGCAAGGGCATTGGCGAGGAGGCCTATACCGGGCCTGGCCGCCTGGTGAACTCCGATTTCCTCAACGGCCTGGGGGTCGAGGAGGCCAAGGCCGAGGTCATCCGCCGGGCCGAAGAGGGCGGATGGGGCAGCGGCACCACCGTGTTCCGCCTGCGCGACTGGGGCGTGTCGCGCCAGCGTTACTGGGGCACGCCGATCCCGGTCATCCATTGCGAGGGCTGCGGCGTGGTGCCGGTGCCCAAGGCGCAGCTGCCCGTGGTGCTGCCCGAGGATGTGAGCTTCGACATTCCGGGCAATCCGCTCGATCGCCATCCGACCTGGAAGCATGTCGATTGCCCCCAGTGCGGCAAGCCGGCGCGGCGCGAGACGGACACGCTGGATACCTTCGCCGATTCCAGCTGGTATTTCATCCGCTTCGCCAGCCAGCCCCAGAACAGGCCGTTCGACCGCGCGACGGTCGAGAAATGGCTGCCGGTCGGGCAATATATTGGCGGCGTCGAACATGCGATCCTGCATCTTCTCTACGCCCGCTTCTGGACCCGCGCGCTGGAGCATATGGGCCAGCTGGGCTTTGCCGAACCCTTCACCGGCCTGTTCACCCAGGGCATGGTGACGCATGAAACCTACAAGTCGCCCGAAGGCGCCTGGCTCGCCCCGCAGGATGTCGAGCGCAAGGGCGACGGGCTGGTCATGGTCGACAGCGGCGCGCCGGTGACGGTCGGCCGCGTCGAAAAAATGTCCAAGTCCAAGAAGAATGTCGTCGATCCCGATGACATCATCGCCCAATATGGCGCGGACGCGGTGCGCTGGTTCATGCTGTCCGACAGCCCGCCCGAGCGCGACCTGCCCTGGACGGAAGCCGGGATCGAAGGC
>DATEJA010000357.1:0-7144 GCA_035278405.1 Sphingobium sp.
ATCGATCGAATAGAGCGTCTCCACCTGGTTGAGCAGGAAACGCCCGTCGCCATCGGCGCTCGCCAGCAACGCCTCGCGCGCCGCCGCGGTCAGGGGCAGCGGCCGATCCATCAGCGCCTCCGCCCGGTCGAGCAACTGCTCCAGCGCCGCCGCATCCAACCGACGCAGGATCAGCACCTGCGCGCGGGACAGCAACGCCGCATTGAGTTCGAAACTCGGATTTTCCGTGGTCGCGCCGACCAGCGTCACCGTCCCATCCTCGACAAAGGGCAGGAAGCCATCCTGCTGGGCGCGGTTGAAACGATGGATCTCGTCCACGAACAGCAAGGTCTTTTCCCCCCGCCGGCCCTGCTCCTTCGCGGCGGCAAAGACCTTCTTGAGGTCCGCAACGCCCGAAAAGACCGCCGATATCGGTTCGAAGCGCATGCCGACCGCATCGGCCAGCAGCCGCGCGATCGTCGTCTTGCCCGTGCCCGGCGGTCCCCAGAGGATGATGGAGGACAGCCGCCCGGCCGCGACCATCCGGCCGATCGCGCCGTCCGGCCCGGTCAGATGATCCTGGCCGACGACATCGCCCAGGGTCTGCGGGCGCAATCGGTCGGCCAGCGGCGCGCCGTCGGCGGTCATGGCGGGAGGATCGGAAGCAAAAAGGTCAGCCATCGCTCCGATATAGGAAAGCCGGACCGATCAGGGAACCGGGCTGGATCGCGGCAATGTGCCATGGGCGCGCTGGCGCACTACGCGCAGATAGGTGTCCACCAGCGCCTGATTGACCTGGTCCCAGCCATAGCGTTCCGCTTCGGCCATGGCGGCCGCGCCGGCATCGCCACGCGCCGGGAGGTTGACGCAATAATCGGCCAGCGCATCGGCAAAGGCGCCGATCGCGCCCGGGCGGATCAGGCGCCCGGTCACGCCGTCGGTCACCAGGCTTTCGCTGCCGGTGGCGCGCGCCGCGACCGTGGGCAGGCCACAGGCCATCGCCTCCAGCGTCACATTGCCGAACGTTTCGGTAACGGACGGGTTGAACAGCATGTCCATGCTGGCGACCGCGCGCCCCAGGTCCGCGCCCTTCTGGAACCCGGTAAAGATCGCGCCGGGCAGGCGGTTCTGAAACCATTCGCGCGCCGGCCCTTCGCCCACGATCAATACCTTGTGTCGCACATGGCGCAGCGCGAGATGGTCGATCGTGTCGGAAAAGACGTCCAGCCCCTTTTCCATCACCAGCCGCCCGATGAAGCCGATGACCGGCTCGTCATCGTCGATGCCGACCGACCGCCGCCAGTCCAGGTCGCGCCGGCCGGGATGGAAGATCTCCCGGTCGATGCCGCGCGTCCAGATGCCGACATCATAGCTCATCCGCTGTTCACGCAGCAGCTGGGCCATGGATTCGGACGGCGCCACGATGGCGTCGCAGCGCCGATAGAAACGGCGCAGCAGCGATTCGATCACCGGCTCCAGAAAGGCCAGCCCATAATAGCGCGGATAGGTTTCGAACCGCGTGTGGACCGACGCGACGGCGGGCAGGCCATGGTCCCGCGCCCAGCTGACGGCCCGATGGCCCAGCGGATCGGGGCTCGACACATGGACCAGATTGGGCCGAAAGGCCTTGATGTCGCGCCGGACATGACCCGACATGCGGTAGGGCACGCGATATTCCGCGCGCCCCGGCACGGAAAAGGACGGGGCGCTCACCAGGTCGCCGGTCGGTTCGAAGGCCGGCGTTGCGGTGGTGGCGGAATAGACTCGCACCGCCGCCCCCTGCCGCAGCAGATAACCGACGAACCGATTGAGCGCCTGGTTCGCACCGTCGCGCACATAATTGTAATTGCCGCTGAAGAGCGCGACCCGAAGCCCCGTGACATCCATGCGCCGCCCTTAACCCACGCAAAGCCAAAACCCAAGGGAACCGCATCGCCCGCAGGGATTTTTGCTCTACGCAGCAGCGATGGAACGGCCGGCGCGGTTGCGCCCCAGCTGGAGAGGATGTCGATGACCGAAAGCTTTCGCAAAGGAGCGAGGGTCAAGTGGAATTGGGGGCAGGGCGTCGGCCGCGGACGGATCGCCGAGCGATTCGACCGCCATGTCGAACGCACCATCGAAGGCGCTCTTATCCGCCGCAACGGATCGACCAGTAATCCCGCCTATCTGGTCAAGACCGACAATGGCAGCGAAGTGCTGAAGCTCGGCTCCGAACTCAGCCGCGCCTGACGCGCCTCGACCATCGCCAATCGGTCGCGCCCATGCCATAGGGGCGCGATGGCCGACCATATCACGATCGAAGCCCTGCTGACGGGCACGCCGCTTCCGTTCCGGGACGCCGATCATAGCGCGATCGCCAAGCGGCCGGTGGCCGGCCCTGTCCGCATCGGCTGGCTGGGGCTGGAAGGCGACGCCGTCGCCGACCGCGTCCATCATGGTGGCTGGGACAAGGCGGTCCATCTCTACCCACAGGATCATTATGGCTGGTGGCGCGATCGCAAGCCGGGCCACCCGCTGCTCGACGCGCCCGGCGCCTTCGGGGAGAACATCGCCTCCCACGGTATGACCGAGGAGGATATCTGCCTCGGCGACCGCTTCTCGCTCGGCACCGCCATTGTCGAGGTCAGCCACGGCCGCCAGCCCTGCTGGAAGCTCGATCATCGCTTCGGCCAGCGCGACGTGCTGGCGACGATCGTCAAGACGGCGCGATCCGGCCTCTATTTCCGCGTCATCCGCGAAGGCGAAGCGGAAGCGGGCACTCGCATGGACTTGCTAGACCGCCCGCTGCCCGGCTGGCCGATCGCCCACGTCTTTCGCCTGCTCATCGGCGGCGGGCACAAGGCCGACCCAGCGGCCGTCCGCGCGCTCGCCGACATGCCCGTCCTCGCCGAAGCCTGGCGCGACCGGGCACGGAAGTTGGGGAGCTGACGCGGAAATGGCCACCACTTCTCTGGCGGCCATTTCCTTGCATCCTCGGGATTTCCGCTTCAGCCCTTGCAGGCCTTCTTGTTCTGGTTGCCGGCAAGGCTGCAATTATAGGTGACCGTCTTGCCGTTGCTCAGGCGGGCCTGGACCATGCGGGGCGCTGCTCCCGACTTGTTCATCATGGCTGGCTTGGCTTTGCCGTGGGCCATCATCATTGCGGAGGCAACTGGTTTGCCAGCGGGAGCGGCGGGCGTTGCAGCAGAGGCCGCCATGCTTTTCGTCCCCATCGGCATGGATGCCATGGGCTTCGCCATCACCATGCCCTTGGGCTTCTTGGCGGCGGAGTGGGCAGCTGCCACCGCAGGCGCTGCCGTGGTGGTCGGAGCGGCATAGGCGGTTCCGGCAACAAACAGGCTGGATGCCAACGACAGGGCTACCAGTTTGCGAGCATATACCATCATTGTTCCTCCATGGATCCCTTGGGTCCGGGAATGGGCATTGTGCATCTGCGGCCAGGGCGTTCGTTCCTCCCCCTCCCGCATCATCCACAATGCCTTCCCGCTCGCGTCAGGGGCGTGGCGAGGAAATGAAAAGAAATTCATGCTTTCCACGGCGCCGGGAGGTGTAGGAGGGCACTGGCGCGCCGGGGTCAGGGTGCCTATAGCATGATCCATGGCATCGACCGAAAAGCAGAAGAAATCCACCTCCTCTAGACCCAAGGTCCGCCCCGCCGGATTTCCGACCCGCGATCAGGTGATGGACTTCATCGCCTCTTCCGACCAACCCGCAGGCAAGCGCGAAATCGCCAAGGCGTTCGGGCTCAAGGGGCAGGAGAAGATCGCGCTCAAGGCGCTGCTGAAGGATATGGCCGACGAAGGGCTGATCGACCTGGGCCCGGCGCGCGCCTTCCACAAGATGGGCGGCGTCCCCAAGGTCACGGTGCTGCGCATCGTCGATGTCGACGAAACCACCTTGATCGCCACGCCCGAACGCTGGGAAGCCGAAGGCCAGCCCGCGCCGCGCCTGCGCATCGTGGAGCGGGGCAAGCGCGGCGCGCTCACCATCGGTGACCGCATCCTCGCCCGCACCGAGGAGGCCGGGCGCGGCTGGATCGCCCACCCCATGAAGAAGCTCGCCAAGGCGAGTGAGGAACTGCTGGGCGTGGTGGAGGAAGGAGAGGGTGGCAAGCTGTGGCTGCGCCCGGTCGACAAGCGCATCCGCAAGGACACGCCGATAAGCGATGTCGGCAATGCCAAGACCGGCGACCTCGTGCTCGCCGAGCCGGTCGGCCGTCCGCCCCGCATCAGCGCGCGCGTCACCGACATATTAGGCGACCCCTTCGCTCCGCGCAGCTTCAGCCTCATCGCCATCCACAAGCATGGCATCCCCCATGTCTTCACCGAACGCGTCGAGGAGGAAGCGGTCACCGCCTCCAACCTCCCCCTGCATGAGGACAAGCGCGAGGATCTGCGTCACCTGCCCATCGTTGCGATCGATCCCGTCGACGCGCGCGACCATGACGATGCCGTCTGGGCCGCGCCTGACGAGGACCCGGCCAATGCGGGCGGCTACCGCGCGATCGTCGCCATCGCTGATGTCAGCTACTATGTCCGGCCGGGCAGCGCGCTCGACAAGGAAGCGCGCAAGCGGGGCAACAGCGTCTATTTCCCCGACCTCGTCGTGCCGATGCTGCCGCACCAGCTTTCCTCCGACATGTGCTCGCTGCGCGCCGGGCAGGACCGCGCGGCCATGGCCTGCCACATGGTCGTCAATGCGTCGGGCAAGGTGACCTCATGGCGCTTCACCCGCGCCGTCATCCGCGTCGCGGCTGTCTTGGCCTATGAAGACGCCCAGGCTGCGATCGACGGCACGAAGGAGAACGACCTTCTGGAACCCGCCCTCCAACCCCTTTGGGCCTGCTGGAAGCTCCTCCGCAAGGCACGCGACAAGCGCGAGCCGCTCGCGCTCGACCTGCCCGAACGCCGCGTGGTGCTCGACGATCAGGGCAAGATCGTCAGCGTCGCCGTGCGCGAACGGCTCGACGCGCACATGCTGATCGAGGATTATATGATCGCCGCCAACGTCGCCGCCGCCAAGGCGCTGGAGGCGAAGAAGGCGCCGGTCATGTACCGCGACCATGAACCGCCCAGCCGGGAAAAGCTGGTGGCGCTCAAGGATTATCTCGCCACCTTCGACATCGACTTCGCGCTGGGGCAGGTGATCAAGCCCGCGACCTTCAACCGCCTGATCGACCGCGTCGGCGAGGCGGAGGAAAAGCCGCAGATCATGGAACAGATCCTGCGCAGCCAGACCCAGGCCTATTACAGCCCGCAGAATATGGGGCATTTCGGCCTGGCGCTCGGCTCCTACGCCCATTTCACCTCGCCCATCCGCCGTTATGCCGACCTTCTGGTCCACCGTGCGCTGGTCGGCGCCTATGGCCTGGAATTGCCCGCACCCAAGGGCGGCGTACTGCCCGATCGCACTTCGCTCAGCGGCGACGATTACGACAATATGGGCCGCGTCGGCGAACTCATCAGCCAGCATGAGCGCCGCGCCATGGAGGCGGAGCGCGAGACGATCGACCGCTATGTGGCCGCTTTCCTCGCCGTGCATGTCGGCGAACTGGTCGAAGCGCGCATCACCGGCGTGCAGAGCTTTGGCTTCTTCGCCACCGTCGAGGGGCTGGGCGGCGACGGGCTGGTCCCCGTCTCTACGCTGGGCGACGAGCGTTTCTTCTACGACGAAGCCGGCCGCGCGCTGGAGGGCGTCGAAAGCGGTGACCGCTACACGGTCGGCCAGCGCCTCCAGCTGCGGCTGGCCGAAGCCGACCCGATCAACGGCGCGCTACGCTTTGAACTGCCCGACGCGCCGCCCCAGCGCCCGAGCTTCAAGAAGGACAGGACCCGCCCCGGCGTCAGACGCGGCCGACCCGCAAATATCCGCCACATCGGCGCGCGGCGGGGCAAGCATAAGCGCTGATCGCCCTCGCCGCATACGGAACGGACATCAGAGCGGAACTGCATGACCCCTGCGGCCAGGATCCGTTCCCCGGCGAAGGCCGGGGCCCAGTTCTACCCTCGCCCCTGGACCCCGGCCTCCGCCGGGAAACGCCCGTATGACTACCCCTAGCTCAACCGATCGATCGCCTCGGCATCCAGCCCGCCGGGAATGATCATGATCGGGCAGGGCAGCCTTCCCGCATCCGCCCCGGCAAAGTGCGACACCAGCGCGCCCGGCGGACCGCTCGCCGCCGCGCCCAGCACCAGCGCGGCCACGTCGGTCATCTCCTCCAGCGTCTGACGCACGACCGTCACCGCATCGCCCTGCCGGACCGTGATGCTCGGCCGGATCCCCGATTCATCGGTCAGCGTGCCCGCCGCGCCTGTGACCAGCGCTTCGGCGCGCTGCATGGCCTCATCCTCCATCGTCGCCTGGACCCCGCCCCACTGGACGAACTCGGCCGGCGGGATCAGCGCCAGGATGCGGACCGCGCCCGCCGTCTTGGCGGCGCGCCGTGCGGCGAAGCGGAGCGCGGTTTCCGCTTCGGGCGATTCGTCGACGACGACCAGGTAAGTGCGCATGTCCTTCCCATCCCCACCGGCAAAGCGGCTCGACCAATTTCGATCCGTGATCCAGAAACCTATTTGGTGATCGTTGAACCAGCTTGGTGAAATGTGGCGGATTATCGGGCCGCGTGCAAGCCACGGCCTTGACCACCCCGGCCAAAGGGTGAAAACGGCACTCGACGCCCGGTCGTGCTCCAGAAATATAGAGAGGCCTTCCCCCGATGAGCAAGAAGATCCAGATGCCCGCCCTGTCCCCGACGATGGAGGAAGGAACGCTGGCGAAATGGCTGGTCAAGGAAGGGGATAGCGTCGCCTCGGGCGATCTGCTCGCGGAAATCGAAACCGACAAGGCGACGATGGAATTCGAAGCCGTGGACGAGGGCAAGATCGCCAAGATCCTGGTCGCCGAAGGCTCCGAAGGGGTGAAGGTCGGAACCGTCATCGCGATCATCGCGGAGGAAGGCGAGGATGTGAGCAAGGCCGCGCAGGCCGAGGCGGCGCCCGCGCCCAAGGCCGCTCCCACGCCCACGCCCAAGGCCGATCCCGTCCCCGCCAAGGCGGCCGCGCCCGCGCAACCCGCCCAGGCCGAAAGCGCCCCCGCCGAGGCCAGCGGCCGGGTCAAGGCGAGCCCGCTCGCCCGCCGCATCGCACAGACCAAGGGCATCGACATT
>DATEJA010000358.1:0-3100 GCA_035278405.1 Sphingobium sp.
CGGCATTTGCGGGCTGGAACGCGAACAGGTCTTCACCGCCGACGGCTGGTTCGACACCGGCGACATGGGCCGCCTCGACCCCGAAGGCTTCCTTTGGTTCGCGGGTCGCCGCGACGACATGGTCAAGGTGAAGGGCGCGACCGTCTATCCTGGGGAGGTCGAGGCCGCGCTGGAAACCATCCCCGGCATCGCCCGCGCCTTCGCCACGGATGTCGAGGTCGACGGCCATGTCGCCATCGGCGCCGCCGTCCTGCCCGCCCCTGGCGAGACGATCGATCGCGCCAGCCTCTCCGCCGCCGCGAAGGAAAGGCTGAGCGCGTTCAAGCTTCCCGTCCGCTGGATCATCCTGGATTCGCCCGACGCGCTGCCGCGCAACGGGTCGGGCAAGGTCGACAAGGCGCGATTGCAGGCGCTGCTTCTGGCAAGCGGCTAGGCCCGGGCTAGGCCGCGCTCTTTTCAGGATAGCGGCCCAGGAACAGGATGCTGACGCCGCCAAAGGCGAACAGGGCCAGCACCGCCTGGAAGCTCGCCAGATAGGACCCCGTGACCTGCGACAGATAGGCGAAGGAAATGGGCCCCACCCCCGCGCCCAGCGCCACGCCCGTATAAAGCAGGCCATAGATCCGCCCATAATGGCGCAGCCCGAAATAGCGCGCCGCGAAATAGGCGAGCAGGTCCAGCTCCGCCCCCGCCGCCGCGCCGACCAGCACCGACGCCAGCATCGCCGTGCCATAGCCGGGCTCGCCCATCAGGATGAGGCAGGCGACGACCGGCGAGGTCAGCGTCACGGCGGCGACGCCCGGCCCCCAGAAGCGGTCGAGCAGCCAGCCGATCCCCAGCCGCGCGATGATCAGCGACACGCCATAGCCGCTCTGGATCGACGCGGCGGCGACCGGCGTGAAGCCCTTGTCCGTCAGGGCCGGGATAAGGTTCGGCACGATCCCGGTGATGCCGATATACATGGCAAGGATGGAGGCGAGCAGTAGCCAGAAACGATAGGAGGCCATCGCCTCGCGCAGGCTGAGCCCCGTCAGGCTGCGCCCATCGACGATGCCCGCGCCATCGTCGGCCGACGAGCGCCCCGGAAAGAAGAAGAACAGCGCCAGCACCAGCGCGATGATCGGCAACAGCGCCAGCCCCATATAGCCCGCGCGCCAGCCATAATTCTGGACCACATAGACCGAATAGGGCGGCACGAAAATCGCTGCCATGCCCGTGCCCGACAGGGTGAGGGCCAGCGCCAGGCCGCGCCGGCGATGGAAATGGCCCGCAATCGCGCGGGTCCAGCTCACAGGACCGCTGCCCGCGCCCAGCAGCGCCACCGCCGCATAAGCGCCATAGAAATACCAGAGCGATCCTTGCGAGGCGCCGGCGAGCAGATAGCCGATGGCAACCCCCACCAGCCCCCACAGTGCGATCGCCCGTCCGCCATAGCGGTCGATCATATAGCCTACCACCGGCGCGAAGAAGCCGCCCAGGCCGACGCCAAAGGCGATCGCTCCCTGCACCTCCGTCCGCGACCATCCGAATTCGCGCCCCAGCGGATCGATGAAGGCGCCGATCGAATAAGTGACGAAGCCGATCGACCCGAAGCCGACGCCGAAGGCGCTGGCCAGGATCAATCGCCAGCCCGTGGAAAATTCCGCGCCGACCGCTTCGTCCGATGACCTGTTCATGGGCAACCTCTCCGACGACCCCTCAGCAGTCATGGCACAGTCTTGAACAGACCGGAATATTATCCGCCTGTCCCCGCACCGACATCGATGCGCCCCGGACAAGTTTTCAGCACGGCGGTCGGCGCGCGCCAGATCCGGGGCGCGCGGCTCGACCCAAACCACAGCTGGTTGCCGACCTCCGTCGCCGTCGTCGTCACCGTGGGCCCCAGTTCCAGCGTGCAGCTGACATGGAACGACCTGGGTTCGATCCGCGCGACATGGCCAGTGAAGCGGCAGGCCGGGCTGTTCGATCCGGGACAGGAGCGCATGATCTCGCCCGGCTCCCCGGACAGGCCGCCGACCAGGATCGCGCCATCCTTGGCGAGGCTGAGATTATCGGCGCCGAACGTCACCGGCACTTCGCGCCGCGACGGCTTCCCGCCCAGGCCGATCTCCACCACCTTGCGGCCGAAGAAGGACGTCACATAGATTTTACGCCCATCCTGCGCCGCGACAATCCCGGCCGGCACCTGCACTTCGCTGCCCGCCACGAGCGTCCAGCCCGCCGATGCGGTCCAATAGCGCACGTCGCCGGGCTGGGGCTTGCCGTTCACCACTGGCGTCACCGTCGCATAGATGCGCCCGTCGACGGTCCAGGTCACGGCATTGCCGACCGTGCCGGCAGGGGCGAGGATGCAGGTCTTCCAGCGAAGCCGGGGCGCCGCCCCGCTCGCGCGGGTAAGCTCCACATCGAAAATCTCGATCGATTCCCGCGCGCCATGGTTGACGACATAGAGTTCGCCGCCGCGCGGGGAAGTCGGCCTGTAGGAAATGCCATGGCCGGAAAAGGCGCCTGGCGCCAGTTCGCCCGGGCAGCTCGTCGCCGCACTCGGGCTAGCGCGCGTCGGCGATGCGCTTGGCTCTGCCGCCTCGGCACCAGGATAAAGCCGTTCGAACCGCGCGCCACTCGTGTCGACGGCGTAAAGCCCCGGCTTCACATCCTCGGAACTCATGCTGCTGGCGATCAGCCAGCGTCCGCCGGGCAGCACCGCCATGTCCTCGGCATTGGGCAGCGCGATCGGCTTGATCATGTCCGACGCGGGCCGGCTCGCGGCATGACCGGCAGGCGGAAGAAAGCCGAAGGCCAGTCCAGCCATCGCCACGAACATCTTCCTCTTCACCTCGTTCCTCCTCTCCATCATGATCGATCAGCGTGAAAAATGTCGAAGGGCGCGCATCGACTTGCCGCATGCGCGCCCTTCGTCACTGACAATTGTTCGGGACACGCCCGAACCGCCTCACCCGCCGAAATTATAGCGCAGGCGCAGGCCATACATGCGCGGCGGCAGATAACCGGAATGAACCGCGCCGCCCGAGAAGGCATAGGGGAACTGGTTGGGGATCTTGACCACTTCCTTGGTCAGATTGGTGACGAACAGCGACAG
>DATEJA010000359.1:0-20720 GCA_035278405.1 Sphingobium sp.
CGAGCGCGACAGCGCAGAAGGCCAGGATCATTGAACCCGCCCGAGAGTCTTCAGAATGGCGTTGACCCGGACGACCAGTTCATCGGGGATGAAGGGCTTTGTCAGATAATCGCGCGCGCCGGCGGTGAGTGCCGCGAGCACATCCGCCTGCGCCTTGCGCGAGGTCAGCATGACCACGGGTAGGTCCGGCCGTTCGGCCACCAGCGTCCGCAGCACGTCGGGGCCGGAAAGGACCGGCATCATCGTGTCCAGCACAAGCAGGTCGTATCGTCCCCCGCGCGCCTCCGCCAGGGCCGAGGCCCCATCCTGGCGAATGGTTACGGCATGACCCGCCGCCTCCAGCTTGTATCGGACCAGTTCTCCCAGCAGATCATCATCATCGGCAACCAGGATGTGCGCCACGCGTCCCTACCTTTCCGCTGCGGAACCCCAACATATATCTTGCGGGCTATAACTGCTAAAATTTTGTATTCTTAACAATGGCTAAACCACCATTGCGGTTCCTGTCGACGCGCGGTCGGCACGGGAGGGCGGCGGATCGGGGAAGAAGGCCGTGCTTGATCGGGCGGCGGCATGCGATTGGGGCAGCTGTCGCGAGAGGCGCTGCACCGGCATTTCATCGGGTCTGATCCGGTGCAAAAAGCTGCGCGCGCCCTTTCTCTTTCGACGGGAAACCGCTATTTTGTCGAGGTGAGCGCAGCCGCGCGCTCGGGGCATTTGCAGATGATCGACCTGTCACCTCAACCACAGGACAAGAAGTCCGGCTCGGCCGACCTGCATCCTGGCCCCCGCCATGATCCGACCACCGCTCCGCTGGACCGGAAGATGCCCGGCGACGCTTCGCGCTGGCAGTTTCCCCATGAGGGGGCGGAGGCGGCTATCCAGCTGCTGTCACGCTGGGCCGGGCCGGCGGCATTGATCGTCGCGCTCATTGCGATCGGCTGGTTCCTTCTTCGCTGAGTCGCGATCGCTTGGCTGATTCGGGGGCAAGCGCTTCGATTGAACGGTTATTTTTCCCTTGCATTTCTGTTCGGATCGTCGCGCTGGCGGACCGGAGCGTCCCTTGAGACGAACGGATCATCGGAAAAGTGGGTCCGGGCATCCCACGCGTCATTGTCAGCCCCTGGCATTTATGCCCTGCTGCTGCGCAACATAAATTCCTAGGCAGCGGATGTCTGATGCACGCTCACCACCTTCCAGGCGGGGGCGGTTTGACGTCACGACATAAAAAGGGTTGCAGATGTCGAAAATTGAACTGGCGATCGCCGGGTCTCCCAGCCGCCAGCCCACAGCAGCCGCTGTCCAGCGGAATGTGCGGCTTTGGTTATGCCTGTTGCTCCTCGTCGCCGACATGGCGGCGCTCGCCACCGGCTTTGCCATCGGCCTGCGCGCGGCGGGCGTGCCGCTGCTGTCCGGCGAATTCTGGCAGCCGCTTGCGGGGGGGATGATCGTCTATGCCATCGTCGCCTTCCACAACCAGGCATACAATCCCAACTGCCTGACGCGCCTCACGCCATCGTTGCGCAATGCCATGATGGCCTTTGCCGGCACGTTGCTGATCTTCCTGCTGGTCGTCTTTTCCCTCAAGGCGACAGGGCAATTGTCGCGCCTCGGCATTTCGGCGGGCATATTGTGCAGCGGGACGCTGCTCGGGCTGCAGCGCCTGCTGATCGTGCGCGCGGTGCGCCGCAATTTCAGCGACGATCTGTTCGCGCAACTGCTGATCATCGATGAAGGAATGATCCCTCATGACGTCAGCGGCATGGTGATCGTCGATGCCGGGGCGGCGGGGATCCGCGCCGACCTGGACGATCCCTATATGCTGCATCGCCTGGGCACGCTGCTGCGCGACTATGATCGCGTCGTCATCTCCTGCCCTGCCGACCGTAAGGCCGATTGGGCGCAGATGCTGAAGGGCGGCAACATCTTGGGCGAGATCATCGTGCCCGAACTCGATCCGATGGCGCCGCTCGCCGTGCAGAATTATCGCGGCGTGTCGACCCTGGTGGTCGCGCGCGGGCCGCTGAACCTCGCCAACCGCGCGAAGAAGCGGCTGCTCGACATCGCCATGACCGTGCCGATGCTCATCGCGCTGTCGCCCCTTATGATCGCCGTTGCCATTGCGATCCGGCTGGATTCGCAAGGCCCCATCTTCTTCAAGCAGGAGCGGATCGGACGCGGCAACCGCCTGTTCCATATCCTGAAGTTTCGCAGCATGCGGGTGGAGCAATGCGACTCCGCGGGCGCCACCTCGACGCAGCGCGACGACAACCGCATCACGCGGGTGGGCGCCTTCATCCGCAAGACCAGCATCGACGAATTGCCGCAGCTCATCAATGTGCTGCTGGGCGAGATGAGCCTGGTCGGCCCGCGCCCCCACGCGCTCGGCTCCACCGCTGAGGAGCAGCTGTTCTGGGAAGTCGATCGCCAATATTGGCATCGCCATGCGCTGAAGCCCGGCATCACCGGCCTTGCGCAGATCCGCGGCTTTCGCGGCGCGACCGAGACGCGGCGGGACATCCTGAACCGGGTCGAGGCGGACCTGGAATATCTGCATGGCTGGAGCCTGATGCGCGACATCGCCATCCTGATCGGCACGTTCAACGTGCTCGTCCACAAGAACGCCTACTGATTCCGTGCCTTAAGGCCCGATTCATTTCGCTATCGCTTTGATTTTGCGACGAATTGATGACGTTTTCGCCTCCCCGGAAACTATTTGTTAAGCGTAAAATTTGATATGTCCGTCATCAACAACAGGGCGGACTTGAAAAGATGGCGGATGAACTTGCGGCGGTTGCCGTTGCGCAACATGCCATTCCCCAGGCGGCCGAGCGCCGCCGCAGCTTTGAACCTGCAGCGCCGGTCATGTCGATGGCCGACCGCGCCGAACGCGGCATCCAGTTGCTGTCGCGATGGGCCGGCATATTGACCTTCCTGGGTGCTCTGGGCGCGATCGCCTATCTGGTCGTCTGACCGGAGTCGCTGCCAAGATTGCTGCCAGATTAACGGCCGCGCCAGGGACCTAAATCCTTGGCGATGGCCGTTTTTGCGACCGACCGAAGCGTTGCTTTGATGCGACCAACCGCATTTGCGGTGGTTCGTTTTGCCTGAAAACCCGACTAGCATGCCCCTCATTGCTGCAATGCAATAAAGGGTCGCAGTTTGAATAATGCTTTAGTTCCGCGCTTTCGGAAGCGCTTTTTCGCGCCTGCAAAACGTCGATCATATTGGTCTGGTGCCGCTGTTGCGGCCGCGCTGACCAGCATGGTTGCTGCGGGTGCGCCCGCCATGCTGCGCGCACAAACCAGTGCAGCCAATGATGACGACGCTCGCCTGAAGACCATGGGCCTGAACGCCACCGCCGGCGTCGACCTGCTCTATGACGACAATATCTATCGTGTCGATGATCGGGTCGAAAAGCCCACCGATGACCTGATCGTCACGCCCTGGGTGGAACTCACCTATGGCAAGCCGATCGGCCGGCACGACCTGCTGCTGCGCGGCAAGATCGGCTATGATCGCTTCGTATCGGAGGGTCAGCGTAGCAAGCTCAATCTGGACACTGAAGCCAAGGCGGTGATCCGCTTCGGCGCTACCTGTTCGCTCACACCCATGGCGGCCTATCGCCAACAGCGCGCCGATTATGGCGACCTCAATCAGCAGACGGAAAACCTTCAGCGCTTCGCGACGTTCGGCGCAGAGCTGGGATGCGAACGGCCGGGGATCTTCCCGGTCGCGAGCTATCGCCGGGACCTGACGCGGAACGACCGTCGGTTCGACTATGCCGACCAGACCAGCGACACCTATCTGGCTGGGGTCGGCTATAATTTGCCGAGCTTGGGCACCCTCACCGCCTTTTACGAGCGGGTGAACAGCAAGCGCGACCAGCTGGGAATCGAGAACCGGATCAACGGCTATGGCCTGAAGTTCAAGCGGGCCGTGTCGCCGCTGACGCAGATCGATGCGGATGTGCGGTGGCTGGACGTGAAGAGCGATTCTGCCGCCGTCGGGAGCTATGGCGGGCTGGGCTGGGACATCAGCCTGTCGAGCAGCATCGTGCCCCGGCTGAAGCTGACCGCGACGACCGAACGCGGCATCGTCAACGACAGCCTGATCGCCAGCGGCTTTGCCATCCGCACGCATCACCGGGTCGAAGGCGCCTTTGCGATCTCGGAACTCACCTCCGCTGGGCTCTATGCCGATTGGGAACGGCGCAAGTTCCGGCAGGACGCAGCGCTGCGCCCCTTTTCCATCGAAGCGGACAGGACGCAGCGATTTGGCGCGATGCTGACCCGCAAGCTTAGCGACCGCGCCGAGATCACGGTGGACGCGCAGCATTACCGCCGACGCACCGACACGGACGTGGCCAGTTACAGCGGCACGCAAGTCACCCTGGGCGGGGCGATCAAATTCTAATCTCAAACCACAAGGAGCATGCGCTGTGAGAAAGAATAGTCTCCTGACCAGCCTCCTCCTCCTCGCGCCAGCGGCTCTGTCCGCCCAAACCGTGCCGGCAGGTTCGGCAGCGGCCACGGCGGCGCCGGCCGGGACGGTGGCGGATGCAGGCTATCAGTTGGGGGCGGACGATGAGGTGAAGATCAACATCTTCGGCCAGCCGGACCTGTCGTCGACCACGCGGATCAAGGAGGATGGCACCGTGACTCTGGCCCTGATCGGCCCCGTGTCCGCGCGCGGCAAGACGGCCTCGCAACTCGCCCAGGCGATCGCGACAAGTTATGCGAGCGGAGGCTTCCTGACCAATCCATCGGTGAATGTGGAGGTCAGCAATTATGTCAGCCGCTTCGTCACCGTGCTGGGCAATGTGCCGCAAGCGGGCAATTATCCGCTCGACCGCAATTACACCGTCGCATCGATGCTGGCCAAGGCTGGCGGGTCGACCAAGGATGGCGCCAACGCCGTCGTCCTGACGCCGGCCGACGGCAGCGGGCCGGTGCGCATTTCGCTGGCCGACATGGCGGCTGGTGCCAGCCGACCGTTGAAGGCAGGCGATATCCTGTTCGTGCCGCCCGCCGAGAAAGTCTATGTCTACGGCCAGGTGCAGCAGCCGGGCGCCTTTTCCTACGTGCCGGGACAGAGTTTCCGCCAAGCGCTGGCGCTGGCGGGAGGGCCGACGCTGGCCGGGTCAACCAAACGCATAAAAGTCCGCCGGGAGGGGAAGGAAATACAGGCCAATCTGGACGATCCGGTTCGGCCTGAAGACGTCCTCATCATCCGGGAGAAGCTCTTTTGACCGCACTCGATCATGGCTTCACGCAGGACCGGCCCAGCGGCATGCTGGACTGGCTCTCCTCTTTCCGCCGCAGCATGCCGCGCAGCGAAGCGCCGACCGCCGCGCCGCGCATGATGGAGCCTGCCCCCCTGCTGCTCGACACGCCGGTGCAGCCGGCATTCCGACCGGGCGGGCAGCAGGAGCAGGTGGACGAAGGTCCCCGCCCCCTTTCCATGGGGGCGATGGCCGCCCCGCTCAAGCCGATCAGCCTGCGCCGGGATTCCATTTACAGCGCCTTCAGCACCGCAATGCCGGTCACGGATCGCCATGGCCTGGCTGGGCGCAACAATGAGCTGGAAAAGCTGGTCGACGCGATCGTCGTGCAGCGCAAGCATGCGGTGATCTTCGGCACGCGCGGATCGGGCAAGACCTCCCTCGCGCGGGTGTTCGGCGACCTCGCCGACGAGGCCGGCTGCATCGCGCTCTATGGATCGGCAAGCGGCGACGCGGATTTCGACGCCCTGTTCCGCCCCTTCCTGTCGGAACTGCCGATGAGCGCGGCGGGCCAGGAAAAGGCGCGCAAGCTGATGACCGAGCCGCTGGACGTAACCCGGCTGGCCGCATTGCTGGTCGAGGATGTGCGGCAGCGATCGATCCTGATCGTGGACGAATATGACCGAGTGCAATCGGATGATGCAAAGACGGATGTTGCGACGCTGCTCAAGCTGCTCACCGACATTCATTCGCCTGTGCAGGTCGTGCTGGTGGGCATCGCGGGTGATGTCGACGGGCTGATCGCCGCCCATCCGTCGCTCCGCCGGCATATCGCGCCGCAGCGCGTGGCGCCGATTCCCAAGCAGGATCTCGAACTGTTGTTGATGAGCTGCGCCGACAATGCGCGGCTCCGGCTCGATCCGGATGCGCTGGATGCGCTGGCAGGCGCGGCGATGGGGTCGCCCTATCATGCGCGCCTGTTCGGGATGCAGGCAGCGCTCGTTACCGAGGCTGCCGGGCGGGATCGCATGACCCTTTCCGACGTCGAGCAGGGCCTTGCCTCCGCGCTGGAGGACTGGTCGGAGATGAGCGGCGCAACCCACGCGCTGTTCCGCCGCATCCTGTGGGAAGCCAATGCGAGCCGGCGGATGATCGCGCTTGCCGGTGTCGCTGCGTCACAAATGTCGATGATTTCCTATGATCGGCTCGTTCGGCTGGGTCATGAAGTGCTGGGCGGCGGATCGATCAACGAAGGCCAGGCGGCCGATGCGATGCGGCGGCTGGGACCGGCGCTGACGGCCATGCCGGGCGGCGACCTCTTCATGTTCGAAGATACGCTGGCGCCGCAATTCCTGCTGATGATGGCGAAGCAGCCGGCGCCAACGGTGCCCCCTGCCCCCACCCCCGCCGAAGAGATGCGCGCCATGCTGAAGGGAGTGGACGGGCTATGACCATGAACCCCATGGATTTGTTGTCCGCCGTGCAAGCGCGCTGGCGGATGGCCGCGATCATCGGGAGCATCCTGTTCCTGGCGATCGCCATCGCCGCCTTCATCCAGCCTCGCCAATATATGGGCACGGCATCGCTGCTGTTGGACCTGTCGCAGACCGACCCCACCGACACCAGTACGGCGCAGGGGGTGAAGCCCGATACTGACGCCATATTGGGCACGCAGACCGACATCATCCGCAGCGGCAAGGTGATGAATGCGGTCGCCAGGGAGGCGGGGTTTGTCGATGCGATGCCCGCCGACCTGTCGCCCGATGCGAAGCTGCAGGCGGCCGCCACCCAGGTCGGCAAGAATATGACGATCACCACGGGACGGCAGAGCAATGTGCTGCAGATCCAGTATCTGGACCCCGATCCGCAGATAGCCGCCAAGGTCGCCAACCTGATCGCGAAGATCTACATGCGCGAACAGGTAGAGCTGCGCGCCTCGCCTGCCCGTGGCTCGGCCAAATGGTTCGACGAACAGACGCAGGAAGTGCGCCGCCGCTACGAACTGGCCCAGAAGCGGCTGTCCGATTTCCAGCGCGCGCATGACATCATCGGCATCAACCGCATGGACCTTGAGGCCGAGAAGCTGAAGAACATGTCTTATCAGCTCACCCAGGCACAGGCCGAAGCGGCGGCCGCACGATCGAAAGCGGGCGCCGGGGCGGTTTCCGACATCGAAAGCTCGCTGATCGTGCAGAACCTGCAGGAGCAGGTGGCGACCCAGTCGGCCAAGGTGCAGGAACTGTCGAAGACGCTGGGCCCCAACCATCCCAGCATGACGGCGGCTAACGCCCTGTTGTCAGAGCTTCAAGCGAAGCTGGCGGCCGCGCGGGCGAGCCAGGCGGGCGCCGTCAATGCGAACAGCGTGGCGGCGAACCGGCGCGAAGGCGACCTCAAGTCCAACATGGCCGGGCAGGAGGATCGGATGATCCGCATGTCCGACGTGCAGGACCAGCTGATGGTGATGCAGCGCGATGTCGATGCCGCGCGGCAGACCTATGACACGGTGCGGCAGCGCTTCAACGAGGCGGCGCTCAAGAGCCAGATCTCGCAGCCCAATGCGAGCCCGCTCGATGAGGCCACCGTTCCGCTGCTTCCCGCCAAGCCCAATCTGATGCTGTGGCTGGTCGCGGGGGTGGCGCTCGGCCTCGTTGGCGGCGTCGCGGCCGTCATCATCGCCGAAATCCTGAAGCCCCGTGTGCGGTCGGCAACGGGCGTGGCCCGCGCGACCGAGGTTGAAGTCATCACCGAACTGATGCCCGCCACCCCACGCGGCGGCTGGTTCTTCAAACAGCAGGAGGCCGCATGAGACTGCGTTCGACGGCGGGCGCCCCGCCCCAGATGATGCCGGGTGGTGGAACGGCCGCCCTTCGCCCCCGCGCGCGGGACAGTCACAGCTTCGCCAAGCTTGCGGCGGACCATGGCTTCCTGGCGGAATCCGAGGTCAACCGCGTGGACATGCATGCGCGATCGCAGGGCCTGTCCTTCCCGGACGCGGCGGTGGACCTTGGGATGCTGGACAGCGAGGCGGCCGGCCTGCTGGCGGCTCTGGCAGGCGGATTCTCTCTGCTACCCGCAGGCGACGAGCGGATCGATCCGCTCGTCGTCGCCGCCTTCGATCCGGCAAGCCCCTATGCGGCCAAGATCAGGACGGTTCGCGCCAAGATGCGCGCCGCCGCCAAGGCGGGCGATCCTTCGGCGCTGCGAATGGCCGTGCTGTCGATCGACGCGGGCGATGAAGCCGCGATCATGGCGGCGAACCTGGCGGTCGTCCTCGCGCAGATGGACGGGCAGACGATGCTGATCGATGTCGACATGGGCAATCCCTCGCTTGACCGGCTGTTCCGGGTCGCCAATCGCGCCGGCCTTGCCGAGCAGTTGATGGGCAGCGCGGCGCTCCTTCCTGCCGCCAAGACGGCGATCGAGGGGCTGTGGCTGATGACAGCCGGCCGCGCTTCGGGCAGCGCCACGAGCATGATCACCCGGGGCCCGCTGGCGGAAACCGCCAATGGTTGGGGGCTGAAGGACACGCTGATGCTGTTCCACCTGGCCGAGCGCAAGGGCGAGCAGACGCCTTTCGCCAGCATCCTTGCCGGGTTTGACGCGGTGGTGATCGTGGCGCGCCGGGGCGAAACGGCGATCGCCGACATGCGCCGCATCATCGACGATCTCGACCGGGCGAGCGTGCCGATCGCCGGGACGGTGATCGCATGAGCATGGAACAAGCCCTCCGCCAGCCCTTCCCTTCCGCCGAGGGGCAGGAGCGAAGCGTAATCGTCGGCGGCGTGCCCGTCTCGACGCTGTCGCTCGACGCGCTCATTGCCAAGATGGTGCGCGAGGCCCCGCTACGGCGGATGCAGCAGGAACCCGCGCTGCTGGTCTTCGACTGCAACGGGCAGGGATTGTCGATGAACGCGACCGACCCGCGCTTTCGATCGGATCTGGCGCAGGCGGACCTCGTCCATGCCGATGGCCAGATCATCGTCATGGCGTCACGCTGGTTCAGCAAGACGCCGATCGCGGATCGATCCAGCACCACGGACATGTTCATCGACAGCCTGCCGCGCGCTGCGGAACATGGGGTGCGCTATTATCTGCTGGGCGGCGAGGAGGCGGTGAACGCGGAATGTGCGCGCCGCGTCACGCAGGCGACGCCCGGGCTGCAACTCGCCGGCCGGCGCAACGGCTTCTGGAAGGCGGACGAAGAGGATGGCTTGATCGAGGAGATCAACGCCGCCGCGCCGGACGTGCTGTGGGTCGGCACCGGCAAGCCGCGTGAGCAGGCCTTCTGCGTGCGCAACCGCGACCGCATCAAGGCCGGGTGGATCGTGACCTGCGGCGGGCTCTACAATTATGTCACGGGCGATTATCCGCGCGCGCCGCTTTGGATGCAGAAATCGGGCTTCGAATGGCTGCACCGGATGGTGACCCGGCCGAAACAGCTCGCCTGGCGCTACATCACGACCAACCCGCACGCGCTATGGCTGATCTGGAAGCATCGCCATGGCTGATGGCGCGTCGGACGCCGACGGCCGCTTTGCGCCCCTTCCGCGAGCGGGAGGGGAGCGGAAGGGTCTTGCCCAGATGTTCGGCCGCTTTGGTCTTGCGAGCCTGTCTTCCGCCATCGTGTCGGTCAGCCATCTGGCGGTGCAGCTTTTTTCGATCCACCATCTGGAGACAGCGGCGATCGGCACGCTGGCCTTCCTGCTGGTGATCATCCAGTTCGGCTACAGCCTGTCCAACGCGCTGGTGTCGACGCCCTACACGATCGCAGTCAATCAGGGCGACGCGGCCGAGGCCAGGTCGTTCGATTTCTTCTTCCCGGTGAACCTGCTGCTGGCATTGAGCCAAGGGCTGATCTGCGCCGGTGTCGCCTGGGCGACGGCATCTCCGGCTGCTGCGGCGATATTCGGTGTGGCGGGCACGCTGTCCCTGATCCGCTGGTTTGGCCGCTCCAATGCCTATGCTCATCATGCACCGGCGCGGGCCGCGCGCTCGGACCTCGCCTATGCGGGGACGATCATCGCCGGCCTGTTGATAGCCACGCGGGTGGGTGCGGACATGGCAGGCATCGGCGGCATGCTGGTGGCGGCGAGCCTTGCCGGGCTGCTGCCGTTCGGCCTTCGCTATGTGCGGCGACATTGGGCAATGGCACCCGCGCGGGCGCTCGGCGCCTATCGTTCGACATGGCGTGACCAGTCGGCCTGGACGCTGGTGGGCGTACTCTCCACCGAGGCGACCTCCAACGCGCACAGCTATATCGTGACGCTGCTTGCCGGGCCGACCGCCTTCGCGCCTGTCGCGGTGGGGATGCTGTTCTTCCGCCCGGTGAATGTCTGCATCACGGCGCTCACTCAGTTGGAGCGCCCCCGCATGACGCGCGCGGTCGCTCAGGGCGATCATGATGCGGCGATCAGGTCGGAGCGGATCTTCATGGCGGCTCTTGTATTTTTGTGGGCCGCAACCTGCGTCGTTGCAGCGGTCGTGCTCTTCGGCTTCCCGCAGTTGATCCTGAAGCCGACGCTGGACCATCGCCTGGTCGCCATCGCGGTCGGCCTGTGCGCCCTGCTCTCGCTCGTCCAGTGCGTGCAGACGCCGATGAGCGTCATGACCCAGGCACGCAAGGCGTTCCGCCCACTGGCCACGCAGAGCCTGCGCAGTTGTGGCGTCGGCATCGTCGCGGTGACCGCCCTGACGCTGGCGGTGGCGCCCATCTTTTCGATCGCCGGTGTCGTCCTGTCGCAACTCGTCATGATGCTGGGCATCTGGCAGCTCGATCGTGCTTGGCGGGCTCGGCAACGGGAGGAAAGCTGAGCCATGGCCTCCACCTGGCATCGCATCGGGCATGCACCGCCGGCTGACCGCCCTGCGGAGGGCAGTCGGCTCGTCCTGGTCGCGCAGATCTTCTATTTCGTCTTCCTAATGATGGTCTTCATTGGCCAGCAGCCCTTCGCGACCCGAACCCAGGACGAACTGGTCGCGATGGCGGCGGACAATGACGGGTCAGACCTCTTCAAGCAGGTGCTGTTCATCGGCTTCGCCCTGCTGCTCACCGCCGTGCAGGTAGTGCGCAAGCATCCGCTCAAATATCGGTTCAGCTTCTGGCCGCTGGCGATCATGCTGGTCTGGTTCCTGATCACCTGCACCTGGGGCGTGGACCCGTTCGTGTCGTTCAAGCGCGTGATGCAGCAGGTGATCGTGATCTACATCACCTTTTGCGCGCTGGCGCTGATGGGGCCTGACCGGCTGTTCACGGCGCTGCGATGGGCGCTCATCCTCTCGCTGCTCATCTGCTGGATATCGCTGCCGCTGACGCCCGCCGCCGTGCATCCGCCGACCGAAAGCGACAAGGCGCTGATCGGGGCCTGGCGCGGCTTCTTCTTTCACAAGAATATTGCCGGCGCGGTGATGGCGCTCACCTTCATCGTGTGCGGCAATGCGTGGATCGACCGGCGGAAATGGTATTACGCGCTGTTCGCGCTGCTGGCCTTCGTCTTCGTGATCGGGACCAAGAGCAAGACGTCGCTGGCGCTGTGCGTGGGCATGCTGGCGATCAGCAACATCTATCGGGCGCTGAGCGGCAACACGCAAAAGCGCGCCATCCTGCTCATCATGCTTGGCTTTGGCATGGTGGGGTTCCTTGGGCTTTACATCGCCTATCAACCTACGATCGAGCGGCTGTTCGCCGACCCGACCAGCTTCACCGGGCGGGTGTCCATCTGGCGCGTCGTGTTCGATTATCTGGCGGATCATCCCTATCTGGGCGCGGGCTTCGGCGGCTTCTGGCAAGTCGGCGCCAACAGCCCGGCGCATGACTATCTGAACCAGCAGTTCCAGATGCTGACCGCCCATTCGCACGACGGCTATCTGGAGATCTGGGTAACGACAGGGCCGCTTGGCCTCATCATGCTGCTGATCAGCTTCCTGGCCCTGCCTGCCTATTGGTTCCTCGCCGGATCAACCAGGGAGAACCAGCATCTGATGGTGCCGGCCTTCGCCATCTGGGTGTTCGTCATGTACCAGAATCTGCTCGAAACATCCTTCTTCGACAAGGACCGGCAGGTCTGGGTGATCTTCCTCGCCGCCGTCGCCACCGCGCATGCGACCTTCAAGGCAAGGCCGCGTGTCGAGTGGCGCAGGCAAGCGATTCCCACGGCGGAGACGGCCCATGGCTAAGATCATCATCTGCATCGCGACCTGCAACCGGCCGCAAGGGCTGCGCCGGACGCTCGACTCGATCGCGGCGCTGGACACTCGCCATCCCCTGGAAGTGCTGGTCGCCGATAATGACGCAGCGCGGCGCGAAGGCATGGCCGTGGTCGAACGACTGGCCGCGCAGGGCTATCGCTGGCCGATCGAGGCGCTGCTGGTTGCCGAAAGAGGCATACCGCTGGTGCGCAACGCACTGGTCGGCGCGGCGCTCGCGCGGCCCGGCGTTACGCATGTCGCGATGCTGGACGATGACGAGGCGGCCTCGCCCGGCTGGATCGATGCCATGGTCGATGCTGCGCAGCAATGGCAGGCCGATATCGTCGGCGGCGCGGTGCTGCGGGAAATGGACAGCGCACTTGCGCCCTGGGCAGCGCGGCACCCCTTGCTGCAGGCGAAGCGGCGCGGCCAATCCGGCCCCGTCGCGCTGGTCGACAGCACGGCCAATGTGCTGATCGCCGCCCCGGCCCTGCGTGCCATGGGGGAGAAGCCGTTCGATGAGCGCATGGCGTTGACCGGCGGATCGGACAAACAGCTGTTCAGCCGCATGGCACGCGCGGGCTTCCGCTTCGCCTGGTCGGAGGAAGCGCTGGTCACCGAATTGATCCCGGCCAGCCGCGTAACGGCCAAATGGCTGCTGATGCGCGGCTACCGGCTGGGCATGACCGACATGATGGTGGAGCGGTTCCACAAGGGCCGACTGCGCACCCTGGCCGGCGAGGCGCCACGTATCGCCGCCGGGGTCCTGGTGGGCACGCTGGGCGCGGCGGCCACGCTGGACCGGGGCAAACGCGTGGTACGGCTCGGCAAGCTTTACCGCGCCGCCGGCAAGATCGCCGGGCTCGCGGGCATAACCTATGAAGAATATCGAAAGGTGCACGGCGCATGAATGATGCAGCCCCCTTCTTTTCCGTCGTCATTCCACTCTACAATCGTGCCGCCATCGTGGGCGACACGATCCGGTCGGTGCAGGCGCAGGACTGGCAGGATTTCGAGATCGTCGTCATCGACGATGGATCGCGCGATGATCCTCGGCCGGTGATCGCGGCCTTCGACGATCCGCGCGTGCGCTATATCCGACAGGACAATGCCGGCGGCGGCGCGGCGCGCAATCGGGGCATAGAGGCGGCGCGGGGCCGCTACATCGCCTTCCTCGATTCCGACGACCTGTTCCTGCCCGGCAAGCTGTCGACCATGGCCGAGGCGCTGGCCGGCGATGACGGAACCACCGTGCTCTATTCGCGGATGAAGGTCGATCGCGGCGTCGACCGCTACTGGATCCGCCCCGATCGCGGCATCCGCGATGGCGAGGATGTGGGCGAATATCTGTTCTGCGCCAACCAGTTCATGCAGACGTCGACCATGGTGGTCCCGACCGGGCTGGCCCAGGCGGTGCTGTTCGACCCGGCGCTGAAGAAAGGCCAGGACCTGGACTTCTGCGTGCGGTTGCAAGGCGCGGGCGCGCGTTTCCGGATGATCGACCAGCCTCTGACGATTTGGCTGGACGCCAGCGAAGCGGGACGCACATCCTATGTGAAAGGCTATGAAACCTCGCTCGACTGGCTGGAGCGGTGCGGCCATATGCTGACCCACCGGGCACGGCGCGGCTATCGGGCGACGGTGCTGGCCTATCATATGGCGCCGGTCCGGCCGGTGGTGGCGTTGCGCGATCTGGTGGTCGGCCTGCTGGCGGGCGGCGTTCCTCCCCGCGTGGTCGCCCGTCAGGTGCTGCGCTCCTATCTGCCCAAGCCGCTCTATCGATCGCTGGTCAATATATTCGTTCTGCGGTTCGGCAAGGCTGAAGCCGCCCATGGCGGAGCGCAGTCGTGATGAGCGCTTGGCAGCCCCCATCCGCGCTCCGGGCGAGCGTTGCGCAGCCGCTCTTTTCCGTGGTCATTCCGACCTATCAGCGGCGCGACGCCGTGGTCGCGGCCGTCGTCTCGGCGCTGGAGCAGACCGTGGCGGTGATCGAGGTGATCGTCGTCATCGACGGATCGACCGACGGCACCGAAATCGCGCTGCGCGCCATCGCCGACCCGCGCCTGAAGATCGTCGTGCAGGACAATCGGGGCGCCGCCGCCGCGCGCAACACCGGCATCGACCATGCGCGGGGCCGTTACATCGCCTTTCTCGACTGCGACGATCGCTTTCTGCCGCACCATCTGGCGGACCTGCTGCCGCTGCTGGAACAGAGCGAGGATGTGGTCGCCTATGGACAGGTGCTGGCCGACCGTGGCGAAGGGCGCAATTTCCTGAAGCCTCCGCGCGCGATCGCCAGGCATGAGCGGCTCGACCGCTATCTGATGTGCGATCGCGGCTTCATCCAGACGAGCAGCGTGGCGCTGAGCCGCTCCCTCGCCGAAAAGGTGCGCTATCGGGAGGATGTGAAGTTCGGCGATGATACCGACTTCGCGCTGCGCCTCTCGCTGGCAGGCGCGCGCTTCCTGATGACCGAGCGGCCGGGCACGGTCTGGACAGACCGGCAGGCCGGCGGGCGGCTGTCGCAGGTGCGCGGCAGCATCGGCAATCTCGCCTGGCTCAATGACCTGCGGCCGCACATCTCGGCCCAAGCCTTTTCGGGCTATATGGGCTGGCATGCGGCCAAGAGCATCTGGCCGACCAGCCGGCGGCGGGCGATGCGCTATTATCTGAGCGCGCTGCTGCGGCGCGCCTATGGTCCACGCCTCGCCGGGGCGGTGCTGCTCCAAATCGTGCTGCCCGACGGAGTTTATCGCCGGCTGTGCGACGGTTGGATCGATGTCACGCAGATGCTGTGCGGAAGGAGGCAAAGGCTGTGAGGCGACGCGATTTCCTGATCGGGGCGGGCGCTCTGGCCGCCTGCTCTCCCATGCCCCCCAGCGTCGCGCAGAGCGTGTCGCGCGAGGGGCTCGCGGCCCATGCGCGGCGCACCGGGCGCTATTTCGGCGCGGCGGTCAAGTCGCGGCTGCTGCGCGAGGATGCCGCGTTCCGCGCCGCGATCCTCCGCGAATGTGACATGCTGGTCGAGGAATATGAACTGAAGCGCGGCACGACCGAGCCCAAGCCCGGCAGCTATGACTTCAGCGGCGCTGACCAGATCATCGACTTTGCCGAACAGCATGGCATGCGCGCGCGCGGCCATGCCCTGGTCTGGTATGCCGCCAATCCGCCCTGGCTGGAGCCGGCGCTGAAAGCAGCGAGCGGGCGCCCGCGCGAGGATCTGATGACCAGCTATATCGATGTCGCCATGCGGCGCTACGCCGGGCGCATCGCCGAATGGGACGTGGTCAACGAAGCGCTGGAGCCGAACCAGGGCCGAGCCGACGGCATGCGGGCGGACAGCATGTGGATGCAGGGACTGGGCGAACATTATATCGACATCGCCTTCCACACCGCGCGCGAGACGGATCGCGATGCGATGCTGTTCCTCACCGATTTCGGGCTGGAGCATGACTCCCCACGTTGCGAGCGGCGGCGCACGGCGATGCTGAAGCTGCTCGACCGGCTGATGGCGCGGCGCGTGCCGATCGACGCCATCGGCATCCAGGGGCATTTGAAGCCTTATAAGGAGCAATTCAACGAGCGGCAGTTCGCCGATTTCCTGCGCACGTTGAGCGGCTACGGCCTCAAACTCTCGATCACCGAATTCGACATTGCCGACCGGGGCGGGCCGCCCAGCCCGGACAAGCGCGACCGCGAAGTCGCATCGGTCGCCAAGGCGTTCCTGGACGTGGCGCTCGACAACCCGGCCATGGGGTCGATCCTCTGCTGGGGCCTGTCGGATCGCTACAGCTGGCTGTCCAACTTCCCGGAATATAAGTGGCCCGACGGGCAGTTGTCGCGCGGCCTGCCGCTGGACGCGAAGATGGCGCGCAAGCCTTTGTGGGACGCGATCGCTGCCGCCTTCGACACCGCGCCTGCCCGGCGGAGGCAGGGCGCATGAGGATCTCCTCGCTCACCGGCTTGCGCGGCGTCGCGGCGGTTTCGGTGCTGCTCTACCATATTCCGCACCAGCCGGCCTTCGCGCATTTCGCGATGCCGCTATTTTCGCGCGCCTATCTTGCGGTCGACCTGTTCTTCATCCTGAGCGGTTTCGTCATTTCCTTCGGCTATCACGACCGCGTCGTGAACCATCTCGGCAAGGCGAGCTATGTCGACTTCCTGGTCAATCGCATGGCGCGGGTCTGGCCGCTGCACCTGATCGTCACACTGGTCTTTGCCTTGCGCATCCTGCTCAATGTTTCGGGCAACCAGGCGATCGCGCTGACGCCGGCCAACATCATCAGCAACCTGTTCATGGTGCAGAGTTGGGGATGGGGCACCGATCCGATTGCCGGCAACAGTTGGTCGGTCAGCACGGAAGTCGCGGCCTATCTGCTCTACCCGCTGATCGCGATCCTGGCTTTTTCGCGCTGGGCCTGGATGCAGTTGGCGGCGTGCGTCGGACTGCTGTTGCTCGTCGCCTCGTCGGGCCTGGGCGCGAGCGGACCCATGGACGTCAATGACAGCGACAGCGTGCTGACCTTGCTGCGGTGCCTCGCCGGCTTTTCGCTCGGCGTGCTGACTTATCGCTGTGCGGAGATGCCGTGGTGCAAGGGGCTTCTGGACCGGAAGGGCGGCTTTGCGGTGGCGTGCGGGCTCATCGCTTTGGCGCTGCTGCTGCCGGGGAAGGTCGATGTGCTCGTCATATTGCTGATGCCCGCGCTGGTTCTGACCTGCTATTATGACGGCGCGGCGGCGCGAGCGGTGATGGCCAATCCACTGAGCTTCCACCTGGGGCTGATCAGCTATTCCATCTATCTCTGGCACCCGCTGGTTCGCGATGTCGCCGCTCGCATCATGGGCATCGCCCAGCGCCATGGCGTCGTGGGTTGGGACTGGCTGTTCATCGTCGGCATGCTGATCGCCACATGGCTGCTCTGCTGGGCAAGCTATCTGCTGGTCGAAGTCCGCGGACACCAGCTGATCAAGTGGCTGCAACGGGGTGGTCGCTCGCGGCGCCCTGCGGTGGAGGCCGCCGTCGGATGAGCGTCGGCAAGCCTGTCTGGATCGCGATCCCCACCTTTCACCGGCCGATCGAATTGCGGCATTTGCTGGAAACGCTGGCCGATGTGGTGCAGCGGGACGACGTCATGCTGCTCGTCGCCGACAATGACGGCGAGGCGCGCGAGGGCGCGGCCGTGGTGCGGGCGATCCTGGATGAGGGCTATCGGCTGCCGATCACTGTGTTGCCCGTTGCCGAGCCGGGCCTGTGCGCCGTCCGCAATGCCATTTGCCACGCCGCGATGGCCGACCCTGCCATGCGCTTCGTCGCGATGATCGACGATGACGAATGGCCGCAGCCTGGCTGGCTCGATGCGCTGCTTGCCTGCCAGGCCCGGGTGGGCGCCGATGTCGTCGCGGGCCCGGTCGATTTCCACTTCCTGGGACAGCCGCCCCGCTGGGCGCGCGAGACGCTGGTCTTCCGCCCCGAGCAGCGCGCCTGGGGCGCGACCGACATGCTATGGGCCAGCAACAATCTGCTGGTCAGTCGCCGCGCGCTGGAGATGATCGACGCGCCCTGGTTTGACCCGCAGTTCAACCGCAGCGGCGGCGAGGACCTGGATTTTCTGGCACGGTTGCGGGAAGCGGGCGCGCGCTTCGGCTGGGCGCCCCAGGCAGGCGTCAGCGAATGGGTGCCGCCTGAACGTGCTCGGCTGTCCTGGGTGCTGCGGCGCATGTGGCGGATCGGCTTCACCGAAACGCTGGCGCGGCGAAAGCGGCGGCCGGGAATTGCGGGTCGCCTCATCTTGCTCGCCCGCACGATCGGCATATTGACGGTGAGGACGGTCGGGCTGGCCGCATTGCTGCTGCCCGGCGCGCGTCGCGTGGACATTGCCGGCCAGTGGATCAAATGCTGGGGGCGCCTTTATGCCCTGTCGGGCGGCGCCCCCAGCCACCATTATGGCGCGCTGTAGATCTTGAAGCTGCGGATGGTCATGTCGCCCGAACCGTCATCATAGGCGCCGTCGGTTTTCACCGCGACGTCCATGATCGGATACCAGCGATGGCCCTGGAAGGGGTTGACCGACTGGTAGGTTTCCACCCCATCCACGAACCAGGTGATATAGTCACGCTGGATGTCCACGGCGAAGCGATGGAAGTCTTGCGAATAGCCCTTGAGGCCATAGGCTTGCTCGGTCTGTATAGTGACGCCCCGCTGGAAGCTGCGCACGCCGCCGCTGCCCCCATGGATGGTCTGGGCGATGTGGCGGTCGAAGTCCCAATAGCTCTGATAGCCGAAGCCCTCATAGATATCGATCTCCGGCGGCCACCCGCTGGTCGAGATCAGCCAGAAAGCCGGCCACGATCCCCGACGGTTCGGCATTTTCGCTTCCCATTCATATTGGCCGTAGCCGATCTGCGAGGCGAGGAAATTGCGGCCGTCCAGCACGCTCGAACCATAATTCCAGCTCTGTCCATCATAGCTGATGGGTGTCTTGAGCTTCTGCGTGTGCAGGACCAGGCCGTTCGTGTTCCAGTAGACCGGACCTTCAATGCCGGAAAACAGGGTGGAATCGAGATAGAGGCCGGTCTCGCCGTTGGCGGTCTGGGTGCGGCCGTGCGACAGCGAAGTTGCCCAGCGATCCCACCCGCCATCGGGCGACCGCTTGTGCGTTTCCTTCTTCAATTCGAACTGCAGCGTTCCGGTGGCGGCGAAGGTGCGCGGTTCGCGGAACGTGCCGGTGGCCTTCGCGGTCGGCGCCACGCTGCTAGTGGCGGTGATGGTCGAGGTCGACTGACCCTGAAGGCCACCCCACGGCGCTTCGCGCAGTTTCAACTGGAACTGCTGTCCCTCGGTCGCGCTGATGATCGGCACTTCCACCGTCTGGACCAGCGGATCTCCGGGCCGGAAGATCACGACCTTGTCGACCGTCTGGTAATTATAGCCCGACAGTGCCCGCAAGGTCCCGGAACCGTTCACAGTGATGATGCGCGCGATGACGGTGTTGGGCGTCGGCCGATCGAGCGTGACCGGCACATAGGCCGTGCCCGTCCCCGGTTGGAAAGTGGCATTGCCGAGCGAAAGTGTCGCCTTGTCCGGCAGCTTCGTACCGTCTGCGAAATCAAAATCGGCAAAGTTCGATGCCGTTATCGCAGTCGATCCGGTTGATCCCGAAGTCGTCAATGATGCTGCGCTAGTTGTTTCGCTACCGATCAGAGTCGTAGTCGACCCGGTCAATGTTCCCGAAGTCGTACCGTCAGTAGACAATATTGTCGCCGCTCCCGCCGCAACAACGCACAAAATGGAAAGCCCGGCTCCAACCATGGAGCCGGTGAGCCTGATATTCATGTTTGCAACCCCCGCTATTAAGCCCCTTAAGGGTCCTATAGGAAGGTTAACAAAAGCTTCCGGTCAAGAACGGCTCGCCGCAAAGTCGCCATCTTTGCGACGAGCCGTGGAACCTTTTCGATTATCCCTTACTCGGCCGCCTGCACGAGCTCTTTCGGCTCAGGCGCCGCGCCCCGGCCCACGCTGACATAAGTGAACCCAGCCATCTCTGCGTCGCCCGGCCGGTAGATGTTCCGCAGGTCGACAAGGCCGTCGCCCTGCATCACCGAACGCAGGCGCGGCAGGTCGAGCGCGCGCAGCGCATCCCATTCGGTGACGATCACCACAGCTGCCGCCCCCTCCGCCGCCGCATAGGGGCTGGCGCAGAATTCGACATTGCTCATCATGCTGCGCGCGGCATCCATCCCCTCCGGATCATAGGCCCGCACCTGCGCGCCGCCATCCTGCAACGCCTGAATGATGGACAATGAAGGCGCGTCGCGCATGTCGTCCGTGTTGGGCTTGAAGGTCAGCCCCAGCACGCCGATCGTCTTGCCTCGCACCGACCCGTTGCACACAGCCACCACCTTGCGAGCCATGGCGCGCTTGCGGCTTTCGTTGATGGCGACCGTGGTTTCGATCAGACGGATGGGCGCGCCGGCATCCTCCGCAGTCTTCACCAACGCCAGCGTGTCCTTCGGGAAGCAGGAGCCGCCATAGCCGGGCCCGGCGTGCAAGAATTTGGAGCCGATCCGGTTGTCGAGCCCGATGCCGCGCGCGACTTGCTGCACGTCTGCGCCCACCTGCTCGCACAAGTCCGCCATCTCGTTGATATAAGTGATCTTCATCGCCAGGAAGGCATTGGCGGCATATTTGATGAGTTCGCTGGTGCGGCGGCCGGTGAACTGGATCGGCGCCTGGTTGAGGTAGAGGGGCCGATAGACCTCCTCCATGACCGGCCGGGCGCGGTCGTCCTCCAGCCCTACGACGATGCGGTCG
>DATEJA010000360.1:0-2670 GCA_035278405.1 Sphingobium sp.
CCTGAATCCTCCTGGAACTGCGCCGCGCGCAGCACCCGCACATCGTCGATGCGCTTGACCGCCGGGCTGCCCATGTCGGCGGAGAAATTCTGGTCGCGAAAGACGGTGAAGCCTTCCTTGAGCGAGAGCTGGAACCAGTCACGGCAGGTCACGCGATTGCCCGACCAGTTATGGAAATATTCGTGCGCGACCACGCCCTCCACCCCGTCATAATCCATGTCGGTCGCGGTCTCGGGATCGGCCAGAATATAGCGCGAATTGAAGATGTTGAGCCCTTTGTTCTCCATCGCGCCGAAGTTGAAGTCGGCGACGGCGACGATGTTGAACACGTCCAGGTCATATTCCCGGCCATAGACCCGCTCATCCCACGCCATGCTGTGCTTCAGCGCCTGCATGGCGTGGGCGGTGCGCGGCAGGTCGACCTCCTTCACCCAGATGCCGAGCTTGACCATGCGTCCGCTCATCGTTTCGAACCTATCCTCGTTGCAGGCGAGGTCGCCGGCCACCAGCGCGAACAGATAGCAGGGCTTGGGGAAAGGATCGGTCCAGCGAGCCCAATGCCGGCCGTCGGGCAGATCCCCTTCCTCCACCGGATCGCCATTGGCGAGCAGGATGGGATAGGGCTGCTTGTCCGCCTCCAGTCGCACCGTGTAGCGCGAGAGGATATCGGGACGGTCGGGGAAGAAGGTGATGCGGCGGAAGCCCTCGGCTTCGCATTGGGTGCAGAGCAGGCCGCCGCTGGCATAGAGGCCCATGAGCTTGCTGTTGCTCGCCGGCTCGATCTCCACCAGCGTTTCGACGCGGTGCGCGTCACCCGGCAGCGGGATCGACAGGCCACCTCGCTCCAGCGACCATTCCGATGGGTCGAGCCGCCGGCCGTCGACATGGACCTCCATCGGCGTGAGCCCGTCGCCATCCAGATGCAGGGGGCGCTGATGGTCCCCATTACGCCGGACATCCAGGACCGACCGGACCTGGGTCAGCGCGGCGTCGAGCCGGAAGTCGAGGCTGATATCGGGGACCAGCCAGTCGGGCACGCGATAATCTTCGCGGCGGATGATGGCGGGGGCGGCGGCGGGGGAGGATTGCAGATCGGCCATCCCCGCAACCTAGGGAGACGGCCGCGAAAAGGCCAGTGCCGCGACGCCCGGAAAAGGCGCCGCGGCCCCTGCTGGATCAGATCTTTTCGCCCGACAGGCGCTGGCACAGCATGTCGAGCTGATCCAGCGTCGAATAGCGCAGGGACAGGCTGCCCCCACCCCCTTCGCCATGGCTGATATCCACCTTCACGCCCAATATGTCGGCAAGATGCTGCTCCAGCGCGGCGATGTCGGCATCCTTGCCGATATCCTCGCGGCACCGGGCGCGCGGGGCCGCGTCGTCCCCCTTCTTGGTGCGGCGGACCAGTTGCTCCGTATCGCGGACCGACAGGCCCTTTGCCTCGACCGTGCGGGCGAGCGCTTCGCAGTCCGGCGCGCCGATCAGGGCACGGGCATGGCCCATCGACAATTTCTGCTCGACCACCTGCTGCTGCACGGCGGCCGGCAAGTCGAGCAGGCGCATGAGGTTAGCGATATGGCTGCGCGACTTGCCGACGATCCGCCCCAGCGCTTCCTGGCTGTGGTGGAATTCGGCGATCAGCTTGCGATAGGCCTCCGCCTCTTCGATCGGGTTGAGGTCTTCGCGCTGGATATTTTCGACAAGCGCGATTTCCAGCGTTTCCGCTTCGTCGAAGTCGCGAATGATCGCGGGAATACGGTGAAGCTGGGCCCGCTGGGCCGCGCGCCAGCGGCGTTCGCCGGCGACGATCTGGAAGCCACCGCCATGTGGGCGGACGATGATCGGCTGGATCACGCCGCGCTTGCCGATGCTGTCGGCCAGTTCGGCGAGCGCGCCTTCGTCGAAATGGCGGCGCGGCTGTTCCGGATGCGGCTGGATGAGCGCGACTTCGATGCTCTGGATCGCCTTGGTCGATGAGGCGGGAGTGGCGGGGACGATCGGTTCTTCCCGCGCGACATCGCCCAGCAGCGCCGACAGGCCACGGCCTAGCCCCTGGGGGCGCTTGGCAACCTTCAACTTCTCGTCATTGTCGTTGTTCAAGCCGCAACCTCCTGTCGGGGCAGACGCGAAATCAGTTCGCGGGCGAGCCGCATATAGGCTTCCGACCCGGCGCAGCGGAAATCATAAATCAGCGCCGGCACACCATGGCTGGGCGCTTCGGACAGCCGCACATTGCGGGGGATCACGGTCGAGAAGACCAGATCGCCCAGGCAGGCGCGGACATCGTCGGCTACCTGGTCGGTCAGCCGGTTGCGCCGGTCATACATGGTGAGCGCCACCCCCATGATCGACAGCCCGCGATTGAAGCGGCCGCGAATCCGCTCCACCGTCTGGAGCAGCTGCGACAGCCCCTCCAGCGCGAAAAATTCGCATTGCAACGGCACTACCAACGACTGCGCCGCAACCATGGCGTTGATGGTGAGCAGCCCCAGCGAGGGGGGGCAATCGATCAGGCAAATGTCCCAGCGTCCGGGCTGCGCTTCGGCCAGCACCCGTTCGAGCCGGTGGGTGCGCTCCTCATATTCGATCAGTTCGATCTCGGCGCCGGACAGATCCTGCGTCGCCGGAACAATGTCCAGCTTGGGCACCCGGGTGGACAGCACCGTGTCC
>DATEJA010000361.1:0-2981 GCA_035278405.1 Sphingobium sp.
GCGAACGACAGGACCGGACGGACTCCCACGCGGTCCACTAGCCGCCCTACGAAGGGCGACGCTATGGCAAGGACAATCCCGGAGATCAGCACGGCCAGCGACAGGGAGCCGCGGCTCCAGCCGAACTCCGCCTGAAGCGGCCGGATGAAGATGCCCAGCGTGTAGAAGAACAGCGACGATATGCCGACCGACAGGCCCAAAAAACTGGCCGCGAGCATGATCCCGCCGCTCGCAAATTCTCCGCGCGCGGTCATGGCGCGTCCGGTTCTTCGAGGATGGCGACGGCGCGAGTCCAGCCTGCCGATGCCCGCTCGATCTTCACCGGAAAGCAAGCGACGGTGAAGCCGTGCGGCGGAAGGGCTTCAAGCCTGTGCAGCTTCTCCATCTGGTAATAGCTGCGCTCACGACCTGCCTTGTGCCCTTCCCAGATGATCGAAGGATCGCGATCCCGTGCAAAGCGGCGCGCCGTGTGGGAAAAGGGCGCGTCCCAGGACCACGCATCGGTTCCCACGACTTTCACCCCGCGTTCGGTGAGGTAGAGCGTCGCCTCCCGTCCCATGCCGCAGCCGCTGTCCATGTAATGCGGCTGGCCGAAAGCGGCCCCGGCGGCGGTATTGACCAGCACGATGTCGAACGGCTGAAGCCGATGCCCGATGCGGGCCAACTCCGCCTCCACCTCCGCGCCGGAAACGACATGGCCGTCAGGCAAGTGGCGGAAGTCCAGTTTGACGCCAGGCCGCAGGAACAGATCGAGCGGAGCTTCGTCAATCGTGGGTGATCGTTGCCCGCCGTCCGTCGAGGAATGATAATGCCAAGGCGCGTCGATATGCGTGCCGCTGTGCGTGGTGAGCGACACTTCCTCTACCGCCCAGCCCTCACCGTCGGGCAGGTCGTCGGCGCTAAGGCCCGGAAAGACGGCCGCGATCTGCGCCGCGCCGGCTTTATGACCGATATACGTGATGCGCGGCCGCATGACATCCGGGTCGCTCACCACTTCGGCGCTGACCGGGATCGACAGATCGATGATGCGTTTCATATTGTCCTCTCCACGACGACCGGCGATGCCTCAGGCCGGGCTCCCTCGGCGCAACTGGGACCCTATGACCCGGTTGCGGATGGCGCCGATCCCCTCTATCCGCAGCTCGATCACGTCGCCATCCGTCAGGAACCGTTCCTGCTCCAGCCCGCAGCCACCGCCGACGGTCCCGGCGCCGAATATCTCGCCCGGATAAATGGTCTCACCCGCGCTGACGTGCGCGATCATGTCTTCGAAACGCCAGTGGATCGTGCTCATCGATCCTTCGGACCAGACCTCGCCGTTGACCGTCGCGGTCATGCGGGTCTGATAGGGATCGGGCATTTCGTCCGCGGTAACGATGCAGGGGCCAAGGACGATGCTGCCGTCGAAGTCCTTCCCCTTGGCCGGGCCGAACGGTCCGGTCATCTCATGGCCTTGCGCGTCCCGCGCCGAGAAGTCGTTGTAGATGGTGTAGCCGAAGATATGGCTCTTCGCGTCAGAGGCGGGGATGTCACGCCCCTTCCGCCCGATCACGGCCGCCATCTCCAGCTCGTAATCGGCAAGTTGCGAATAGGGTGGCCACGGCACATCGTCGCCGGGATTGCCGACGGCGAAGCGATTGGCCTTGTAATAGATGGGTTGATCGTACCAGACCTTGGGAAGAACGATCGGCCCTTTCGGCGGCTCCTTGCCCGCGCGGATCGCGTTCAGCGTGAACACGACTTTTCCCGATTGCAGCATGTGCTGCTCAAAAGCGGAGAAATCACGGATCTGCGCCGGGCGCGGAAGCGGCGCCAGCAACCGGATCGCGGCCGCGTCCAGAACGGCTTCTCCCGGAGGAGAAGCCGCCAGGGCGCGGGCGCAGTCCAGCGCCCGCTCGCCTTCATCAATAAGCAACTGCATCGAAGCGAACGCCGGATCGGCGGCCCCTTTCCACGCGGCGGCGGCGGCAAGATCAAGAACATCCCCGTCATCCAGAATGGCGCCGAGCCGCACCGCCCCGTCATACTCGAAAGTCACTAGTCGCATAAAGTCGCCTAATTTGAAATAATTAGAATGAGTAGCGCGCCTGAATGCCGTAGCGGCGCGGCTCGTTCACCGCCGCGACCGGAAGGCCGAACAGTGAAGAGACCTGGGACAGATGCCGGTTGTCAGTCAGGTTCTTGCCGTAGACCGCCAATTCCCAGCCGGCACGATTGGCCAGAGACAGGCGTGCGTCCAGTTCGCCCCAAGCCTTCGCGCGATAAGTGTCTGCATCCTGGCGGGTCTCAAGGAAGAAAACCGAGCTTTGGAAGCGGACGCCCAGCGATGCCCGGATGGTGTTGTCCGCACCCGCCGCCGTTTCGTAACTGACGTTGGCGCCGCCCTGCCATTTGGGCGCGCGCGTCAGTCGATTGCCGGCGATATCTTCGAGGCCGACCGCCGGGTTCGATCCGGCCACGAAGGAATTGACCAGAACCGCGCTAAGCGCTCCGGCTGTGAAACGCGCGTCCAGATACGTCAGGTTGCCGTTGATCTGCAGCCCGGTGAGCGGACGGATCGTGGTTTCGAACTCTACGCCTTTGACCCGCGCCTTATCCGCCGTTTCGATGCCGACGCCGCCGGACGGCACCGGCGTGCGCACCTGAAGGTTCGTATAATCGTAATAGAACGCGGCGGTGTTGACGGTCAGCTTGCGGTCCAGGGCCTGGAGCTTCATGCCGACTTCATAAGCGTCGATCCCTTCGGGGCGGAACGCGGTCGAGCCGCCAAAGGCGTTGAAGCCGCCGCTCTTGAACCCCTGGCTATAGCTGGCATAGGCCATGAAATTGCGGTCGGGCTGGAAAGTGAGCACGACGCGCGGGGAGAAGTCCGTGAACTTGGCCCGCGTGTCCACGTCGGGCGGCGCGGCCAGAGTCGAACCGGCGGGGAAGACCACGGGGCCGGGCGGATCGAACGGCAAGATCGTCGTCACCCCGAACGA
>DATEJA010000362.1:0-21283 GCA_035278405.1 Sphingobium sp.
TCGATCAGGATCGGCCGGTCGCGCTGTTCGATCGCGGCCAGCGCGCGGTCGAGATCGGCGAAGGTTTCGACCGAAAAGCCCTGCCCGCCCAGCGCGTCGGCGACCTTGGCGAAGTCGGGCCAGTCGAACATGGACAGGGCCGGGTCCATATTCTTGTTCCGGAACTGGATATGTTCCGCGCCATAGGCGCCATCGTTGCAGATGACGGTGACGATATCGAGCCCATGGCGCACGGCCGTGTTGAATTCGGCCAGCCCGCCCAGGACGAAGCCGCCATCGCCGGTCACATGCAGAACGGGCACGTCCGGCCGGGCGAGCGCGGCGCCGATGGCATGGCCCATGCCCATGCCGATCGACCCGAAGGCCAGGGTGATGAGGAACTGGCGCGGATCGGGCACCTGCAGATTCTTCCAGGGTTCGGTCAGGAAACGGCCGCCATCGGTGACCAGCAGGCGGTCACGCGGGAAAAGCTGTTCCAGCCGCTGGATGATGCGCGGCATGTCGACCCGGTCCGAAGGCGTTGGCGTCGCCAGCCCCTCCCAGGGAGAGGCGGTGGCGAGGCGATCGGCCAGCGTCGCGTCGCGCGCGCCGGACCCCGGGATTTCCGCTTCGTCGAGCCATTTGACGAACAGGTCGGCGGTGCGCGCCGCGTCGCCGACCACCCCGACGTCCGGGGTCAGATAACGGCCGATCTGGCCGGTGTCGGTATCGACCTGGACGAAGCGCTTGCCCTTGGCGAAGGCGCCGTGGGACAGGGTATAGGGGTTGAGGCTGGCGCCGAAGGCGATGATGCAGTCCGCCTCGACCAGTGCGTCGACCGCGACGGGCTGGCTGAGCGTGCCGCAGATGCCGAGGTCGAAGGCTTCGCCCCGGAACAGGCCCTTGGCCTGCAAGGTCGTCGCCAGCGGCGCTTCGATCCGCTCGGCCAGGCGGATGAGCGCCGCGCGCGCTTCGGCATCGATGGCGCCCCGCCCGGCGAGCACGACGGGGCGGCGCGCGGCGGCGATGATGCCGATCGCATTGTCCAGATCCTCGCTCTCGGGCACCAGCAGGCGGGTGCTGGACGCGCGATAGGGCCGAGGCTCATAGTCGGTGTCCAGCCACTGGAATTCGACCGGGATGTTGAGCGCGACCGGCCGCTTTTCGGCGAAGGCGCGGCGGATGCAGGTCGCCACATCTTCGGCGATGGTGCGCGGCGATCGCAGTTGTTCGAAGCCCGCGCCGGTCGCCAAAATATGATCGCGCTGACTGATGTTCTGGAAATTCTCGCGATCCTCGACCGCCGTGTCGCCGCACAGCAGCAGCATCGGCACCCGCGCCTTGACGCCATGCACCAGCCCGGTCAGCGTGTTGGTGACCGCAGCCCCGTGGGTGACGGAGGCAACGCCCAGCCGGCCGCTGACATTGGTATAGCCGAGCGCCGCGAGCGTCGCGCCCGCTTCGTTGGCCGACGAGATGAACCGGCCGCCGCAGTCGCGGATGAAGCTGTCGACCATGTAGAGATTGGCGTCGCCGATCAGGCCGAACAGCGTCTCCACCCCATTGTCGCTCAGCGCGCGGGCGATCGCCGCATGCACCTTCATGATGCTCATTGTCCGTCCTCTTCCTCTTTTCAGGCGGCCAGGCTCTTGGGCGAGGCCAGATGTTGTGCGGCGATATAGGCGTATGTCATGCCCGGCCCCAATGTGCCGCCCGCCCCGGCATAGCCGCCCGACACGACGTTCAGGCAGTCGTTGCCGGCGGCATAGAGACCCGGGATCGGCTGGCCGTCGTCATCGATGACCCGCGCGTCGGCATCGACCTTGATGCCCGCGAAGGTGCCGATGTCGCCGGGCAGCATCCGCACGGCGTAGAAGGGGCCGGTTTCCAGCGGCGCGAGATTGGGGTTGGGCTGGTGGTCCGGATCGCCCTGCGAATGGTCGTAGACATTGGCGCCCCGGTTGAAATCGGGGTCGGTCCCCTGGCGGGCATGGCGGTTGAACCGTTCGACCGTCTTCACCAGCTCGTCCGGGTCAAGCCCGGCCTTGCGCGCCAGGTCCGCCAAGCTGTCGCCGCGCAGGATATAGCCCGACCGGACATGGTGGCCGCCCGGCACCGGCGCGGGCTTCATGAACCCCATCCCATATTTGCGGACGGCGGCGTGATCCCCGATCAGATAGCAATAAGTGTCGGGCATGTGCGCGCAGGCCCGGACCAGAGCCGGCACGAAATGATGATAGGGCTGCGATTCATTGGTGAAGCGCCGCGCGTCGGGTGTCACCGCGATGAAGCCGGGCTTCTGCCGGTCGACGATATGCTGCCAGTTGGCGCGCGGGCCGGTGCGCCCGGGGATGAGCGAGACGGGCATCCAGGCGGCGGGCTGCACCACGTCGGTATCGACGCTGCCGCCCACGCTTTCGGCAAGGCGCGCGCCATCGCCGGTGTTGCCGGGAGGCGCCATCGGCACATGGGTTCGCCCGGCGGCAAGCTGGGGATAGAGCTTGCCCGTCCTTTCCCGATCATGCGGGAAGCCGCCAGCGGCCAGCACGACGCCGCGCCGGGCAAGGACGCGCACCGGCCGGCCGTCACGCTCGACCACCGCGCCGACCACCCGCCCCTCTTCCTGGATCAGGCGACGGACGGGCGAGGAAAGCCACATCGGCAGGTCGATATCCATCGCCGTGCGCATCAGCCGGGCGATCAGCGCGCGGCCACGCACCACAGGTTCGGGCCGGCCGTAACGCAGCACGTCGCCGATGACCTTGCCGAACTTGCGGAGGACGAACAGGAAACCGCTGAGCGACCGCCCCGCCGTCATCAGCGCGCGCATTTCGACATTCGACCCGACGGCAAGGCCCAGGAAATCCTGCTGCGTCAGGCCCCGGCGCAATTTCCGGCGCATCTTGCCCAGGCGCGAGGGATTATAATCCTTCGTGCCGATCGAGCGGATGGTCGAGGCGCCGGGATAATCCTGATGATAATCGGGATAGGGCATCGGGTAGAATTCGACCTCCGTCTCCCGTTCCAGAAAATCGACCAGTTCGGGCCCGGTGTCGAGGAAGGCGTCGACGCGGGCGGCGTTGAAATGATTGCCCGCCTCCGCCTGGATGTAGGAACGGGCGGCCTCCCGGCTGTCTTCGCCCAGCCCGCGGGAATGGCGATTGCCCGGGATCCACAGGACGCCGCCGGAAAAGGCGGAGGTGCCGCCCAGCAGATCTTCCTTTTCCACCAGCAGGACGTCCAGCCCCGCCTTCTTGCTGGCGATGGCGGCGGTAAAGCCGGAGGCTCCGCTGCCGACCACCAGCACGTCGACGGTCATGTCCGCGGGCTGTGCTTGTCCGGTCATCCTTTCCCTCTCCCTCTCCCTTGGTGACTGCGGGGGGCCTTACCCCTCCTGGCTTTCCCAGGGGCGCGGGCGCGGCTTGCCGGTCGCGGCGATCGCGGCCGCGTCGACTTCGGCGCTGGAAGGATTGCCGCGCAGGGTGAGGCCGCCATTCACCTGCAGATTTTCCCCGGTCATGAAGCAGCCGTCGCTCGCCAGCCAGGCGACCGCGTCGGCAATATCCTCCGCCGTGCCGGTGCGGCCCAGCGGATAGCGTTTCTCATAGGTTTCCCAGATGCCGGGAATGGCCTTCGCCCCTGCCCCCATGGGCGTGGCGGTGATGCCGGGCGACACCGAATTGGCGCGGATGCCCAGATGGCCATATTCGTTGGCGATGCAGCGCACGACATGATCGATGCCTGCCTTCGTGCCCATATAGGCGCTGTGGTTTTCCAGCATGATCGTGGCCGTCGCCGAACTGATCTGGATGAGCGAACTGCCCCGCCGCATCAGCGGCAGCATGGCCTGGAAGAACTGGAACGGCCCGATGAACTGGATGTCGGTCATGCGCCGCAATTCCGCATCGGTGGTCAGCCCGAACGGCTTGAGCAATCCCCAGCCGGTCGCGTTGATGACGATGTCGAGGCCGCCGAACCGATCCTTGGCGGCGTCGGCAAGCGCGGCGAGCGATGCCTGGCTGGCGATGTCGCAGCTTGCCGGCGCGCCGCCGATTTCCCGGGCGAAGCGTTCCAGTTCGGCGACGTCGCGGCCGGCGACGATCAGCGAGGCGCCGTCCGCCGTCAGCCGGCGGGCGATGACCTGCGCCATATTGTCACGGCTGCCCGCGCCGATGATGACGCCCGTCTTTCCCTGCAACGCCTGAGTCATGATGTCATCCTCGCCCCGTTTCTGATTGCTGCTGCCGCCTAGGCCACGGATCGGTCGCGGCCCGCCCAATAGGGTTCGCGCAAGGTCCGCCGCAGCACCTTGCCCGACGGGTTGCGCGGCAGCGCGTCGATGAAGTCCACCGACTTGGGCACCTTGTAACCGGCGATGGTGCGGCGGGCCCAGGCGCGGATCGAGTCCGCGTCCGCCTTCGCGCCCGGATGCAGGACGACGATCGCCTTGACCGCCTCGCCCCAGAGCGGGTCGGGCACGCCGATGACCGCCACCTCGGCCACGTCGGGATGCCCGAAGATCGCGTTTTCCACCTCGGCGGGGAAGACATTTTCGCCACCGCTCACGATCATGTCCTTGATGCGGTCGCGCAGGAAGAGATAGCCCTCGGCGTCGAGATAGCCCGCGTCGCCGGACCGGAAGAAGCCGTCCGCGTCGAACGCCTCCGCCGTCGCGTCGGGCAGGTTCCAATAGCCGCTCATCGCGGTGGGCGACCGGATGACGATCTCGCCATTTGCGCCCGGCCCCAGATGCCGGCCCTCGCTGTCGACGATCGCGATCTCGACGCCGTCGAGCGCCCGCCCGGCCGAAGCCATGCGCGGATTGCCGGCCGCTTCATGATCTTCGGGCGGCAGCACCGCGATCGTCCCGCACATCTCCGTCATGCCATATTGCTGGACGAAGCCACACTGGAAGATGTCGATCGCCTCGCGCAGCACCTCGATCGGCATGGGGGACGCGCCGTAGACGATCGTGCGGATGCGGCCATAGTCGATCTCGCGCACGCGCGGGTGGCGCATGATGAGCTGCAGCGCGGACGGCACGGTGAAGAGCTTGCTGAGCCCCTGATGTTCGATCGCATCGAGCACCAGGTCGGCGCTGAACTCTTCCGCGACGAGGCCGGTTGCGCCGGCGCACAGCGTCTGGAGCCCGAAGCCCGTGCCGCCGATGTGGAATTGCGGCATGACGATCAGGCTGACATCGTCTTGCGTCCAGCGGTTCCATTCCGGCTGCGCCTCCTCGGGCAGCGAGCGGAAGGCGAGCAGCGCGCGCTGGCTGAGCAGCGCGCCCTTGGGCCGGCCGGTGGTGCCGGAGGTGTAGATCTGCACCGCGATCGCGTCGGGGTCGCGCTCGTCGGGCACGCCGCCGCCGCTTTCCGCTCCCGCCTGGCGCCAGGCGTCATAGGCGTTCGCCGGATCGGTTCCGTCAATGATGATGACGCGCGGCGGCTGCTCCATCGCCGCCGCCAGGGCGATGATGTCGGCGGCATGATCGAGCGTCACGAAGACCAGGGCGCAGCCGGCATCCTGCAAGATCCACTGCACCTCCTGCATGGCGAGGCGCCAGTTGACCGGGGTCAGCGTCAGCCCCGCCCTGGCCGCGCCCAGCAGCAGTTCGTAGAAAATGTCGCTGTTCTTGCCGAGATAGGCGATGCGCGTTCCCGGCTGGCATCCGGCGGCGCGCAGCGTCAGCGCGACCTCGCCGCTGCGCGCGGCCAGCGCGGCATAGCTTATTTCCCGCCCCTTGAAGCGCAGCGCGGCCTTGGCGCCCAGGGTGCGCGCCTGAGCCAGGATCATGTCCGCCAGGCAGGTGAACCTGGGCCGGGGAAGCGAGAGTTCAGCGCCAGACAAATCCGTTCTCTCCTGTCGCCGCCATGGCGATCTTCTCCTGGTCGGTAAAATTACGCAACGCGTCCGCATTTTTATATAAGCGCAAAAGGCGGAGGCGGACCAGAGTGATTCGCTCGCGCGCCGAAAAAAATGATGCGCGCTATAAATAGGCAAGGAGGACCGGCATGACGAGCAGGACGACGCAATGGCCGATCGGCGAGCTGGAGACGATCCCGCTGATGCTGGGCGGCAATGTGTTCGGCTGGACCGCCGACCGCGCGGCGAGCTTCGCCGTTCTCGACTGTTTCGCGGCGGGGGGCGGCAGCCTGATCGACACGGCGGACTATTATGCGGCCTGGGTGCCGGGCAATAGCGGTGGCGAATCGGAACGGATGATCGGCGAATGGCTCAAGGCCAGCGGGCGCCGCGAGCAGATGGTGATCGCGACCAAGGTCGGACTGCTCGAAGGACCGGCGGGCAATGGCCTCAAGGCCGCGCGCATCATCGAGGCGGCCGAGGATTCGCTGCGCCGGCTCCAGACCGACGTGATCGACATCTATTTCGCGCACAAGGATGATCCCGAAACGCCGTTCGAGGAATCGCTTGCCGCCTTCGACACGCTGATCCGGCAGGGCAAGATACGCGCGATCGGCGCGTCCAACTTCACGCCCGAGCGGATGCGGCAGGCGCTGGACGTGGCTGATGCGAACGGCTTGCCGCGTTTCCAGATCATCGAGCCCAATTATAATCTGGTGGTGCGGCAGGTGTATGAAGGGGCGCTGCAGCAGCTGGCGCTGGCCGAAGGGCTGCGGGTGGTGCCTTTCTATGGGCTGGGCGGCGGCTATCTGACGGGCAAATATCGGCGGGCGGCGGATATTGCCGGGAGCCCGCGCGAGATCTGGCTGCGCCCTTATATGGAGGGCTCTGGTCCCGCCGTCCTGGCGGTGATGGACGAGATGGCGGCGGAGACGGGGCGGTCGCTGCCGGACATCGCGCTGGCCTGGCTACGCACGCGGCCGGGCGTACTGGCGCCCATCGCGAGCGCGACGAGCGTGGCGCAGATGGAAGCGCTGCTCGCCGGTCTGGAGGTCCGCCTGTCGGAGGAGCAGCTGGCGCGGCTCGATCAGGCGGGCTGAGCCGCGTCATGGGCGGCGAGCCAGGCTTCGGTTCGCTGCCGCACATGGCGGGCACGCGCGACGGGATCGGGCCAGCCGTCGCGCAGCGCCTTCGACCGAAGCTCGACGCTGAGCGGCAGCGCGGGCGGCAGGAGCTGGAGCAGCGGCTGGAGCGGCAACACGCCCTCGCCCGGCAGCAGCCGCCCGTCCAGCGCCTCCTCACGGATCGCCGCCACATCCTCGGGGGCGGGCGCCTGCGGCCCCGCGTCGCAAAATTGCGCATAATGGAACAGGCTTGCAGGCTGGGTCGCGACATCCGCCGGTGTTCCCAAAGAACGCGACAGATGGAGCGGGTCGATCAGCACATGGCCGTTGGGGCGCCCGGCTTCCGCCACGATGGCAGCGGCGTCGGCCAGCCGGTGGACCATCGAGAAATGCCCGAATTCCAGCGAGACCGGCAATCCGCCCAACGCCGCCCGGTCGCAGATCGCCCCGAATTTCCGGGCCGTCGCCTGGGCATCCGGATCGGAACTGACCACCAGCAGGTTGCGCGCGTCGAGCGCCACCGCGACGTCCGCGAGGTCGAGCAGTATCGGGTCGAGATCGCCCGGTCGGATCCACAACACTTCGACATCCAGGACGATCAGGCCCAGCTGTTCGATCCGCCGCGCCAAGGCAGCGATGCGCGTGGCCGGCCAGTCCTGCCCGTCGATGCGCAGCCCCACCGCGCGGAAGCCCGCCGCCGCCCCGGCCTCCACCACGGCTTCGGGACTTTCGTCGGGCAGGACGCCCGCCGCCAGAGAGATCAACCGCATCCCTTCTCCCTCCTTCATGCCGCGCTTTCGCGCCGGACCAAAGTCATTCAACGTGATACTTTTACCGCGACCATCGGCGGCCGCAAGCGGCTATTGCGAGAAATGATCTCATGTTCTACTTTCTCCCGAGCCGCGAGAAGGCGATAATCCGGGAGAGACACAGGTGGCGGAGCATTGGGACTATATCATCGTGGGTGCAGGATCGGCCGGCTGCGTGCTGGCAGAGCGGCTGTCCGCCGACGGGCGCCACACCGTCCTGCTGCTGGAAGCCGGCGGCGGTGACGGCAGTCCCCTGATCCACATGCCCAAGGGGATCGGCAAGCTGGCGCTCAACCCCCGCCACGCCTGGCATTATCAGGTCGACCAGCGCCGCCTGCCCGACGTGCCCTCGACCGAAAGCTGGGTCCGGGGCAAGGGGCTGGGCGGCTCCTCCTCGATCAACGGCATGATCTATGTGCGCGGCCAGCCGGAGGATTATGAGGAATGGGCGCGGCATGGCGCGACCGGCTGGGGGTGGGCCGAGATGAAGGAGGCGTTCCGCGCGATCGAGGATCATGAACTCGGGCCGGGCGAAGGGCGCGGCGTCGGCGGCCCGGTGCATATCAGCACCGGCACCTATCGCTATCCGCTGGCCGAAGCGATGATCCGCGCGGGCCAGCAGATGGGCCTGGAGCGCAAGGAGGACCTGAATGGCGAAGACCAGGAAGGCATCGGCTATTATCTGCACAATATCAAAAAGGGCCGGCGGCAGAGCGCGGCCGTCGCCTTCCTGCGGCCGGCGCGCAAGCGGTCCAATGTCCGAGTCATCACCAAGGCGCGGGTCGACCGCATCCGCTTCGAGGGGCAGCGCGCGGTCGGCGTCGACGCCATCGTGGACGGCCGCCCCACCAGCTTCGACAGCGCGGGCGAGATCATCCTGGCGGCCGGGGCGGTCGTATCGCCGCTGATATTGCAGCGGTCCGGGGTCGGCGCCGGCGCCCTGCTGTCGGCGCTGGGCATCCGGACCGTGGCGGACCGTCCCGCCGTCGGCCGTCACCTGCGGGATCATCTGGGCATATCGCTGCCCCACCGGCTGCGCGGCGCCCGGGGCAACAACCATGAGTTTCGGCGCCTAGGCCTCGTCAAGAATGTGCTGCGCTATTATCTGACGCATGGCGGGCCGATGGCGACCGGCCCCTATGAGGTCGGCGCGTTCGTGCGCAGCCATGCCGAGGCTCCCCGGCCCGACCTTCAGATCTTCTGGAGCGCCTTCACCTTCAAGCGGGTGACCAACGCCAACGTGCCGGTCCAGCTGTCCGCCGTGGACGACGAGCCCGGCATGACAATCTACGGCCAGATGGTCGGCCTGACCTCCGAAGGATCAATCGAGATCAGCGCCGCCGATCCCGACGCGCCGCCGGTCATCACGCCCAACTGGCTGAACACACCGGAGGACGTCAGGGCCGGCATTGCCTCTGTCCGCTATATGCGGCGCATCCTGCAGCAGGGCGCGATCGCCCCCTATGTGGGGGAAGAACTGCTGCCCGGCCGCAATTATGAGAGCGACGCGGAGATCGAAAAGGCGCTGCGGCTCTACGGCCGGTGCGGCACCCATGCGGTGGGCACCTGCGGCATGGGGGGTGCCGACGCCGTGCTGGACCCGGAACTGCGCGTGCGCGGGGTGGAGGGCGTGCGCGTGGTGGACTGTTCGTCCATGCCCTCGCTCATCTCGGGCAATACGAACGGCCCCGCCATGGCGGTGGGCTGGCGCGCGGCGCAGATCATCCAGCGCGGGCGGAATTAGAGCAGGGCTTGAAGCCGCGCTCGCTCTATCTCCACCGTTTGTTTCGGGCGAAGGCAAGAAGCGGGGACGCTGGCTTCAGGCTTCTCGACTTCGCTCGAAGCGAACGGGTCCCGCTATCTCACAACCCCAGGCCGATGGCCGCAAAAAGGGCGTTGCGTCGAGTTGACGCAGCGCCCTTTCGCTGTGGGTGATAAGCCGATCAGAACTGGACGCGCTTGGTATAGCCGCCGTCGACCACCAGATTGGCGCCGGTCGTGTTGGACGAGGCCGGGCTGGCGATGAAGACGACGCTGCGCGCCACTTCCTCCGCCGTGCCGAAGCGTCCGCCCACCATCTTGGCGGCGGTGGCGTCGTAAAGCTCCGGACGGGCCGCGCGGATCTTTTCCCAATTGCCGCCTGGGAAGGCGATCGGACCGGGGGTGACCACGTTCACGCGGATGCCCTTGGCGCCCAAGGCCTGCGACTGCTGCTTGGCATAGGTGATGAGCGCCGCCTTCAGCGCGTTGAAGGCGTTGGCCGAGAGGAAGGTTTCCACCGCCGCCGTCGAGGACATGAGCACGACCGAGGCCGCGTCGGACTTTTCGAGATAGGGGTCCAGCGCCTCGAAGGCGGCAACCGCGCCCATGATGTCGAGCTGCAGCGTCGCGTTCCAGTCGCTGCCGACACCCGCGCCGGACGCGCTCACATTATGGACGAAGATGTCGACGCCGCCCAGATCCTGCGCCGCCTTGTCCAGCCATGCCTTATAGGCTTCGACATCGCCCATGGTGAACGGACTGCCGAACACCTTGCCGCCATGGCGCTCCAGATATTTGACCGTTTCGGCGACCTGTTCCGCATCGCGCGAAAAGAAGGCGACGTCGCATCCTTCCTGCGCGAACAGATCGAGCGCGGCGCGGCCCAAGCCACGGCTGCCCCCGGTCAGGATGACTTTCTTGCCCTTCAAACCCAGGTCCATGTCCTTGCCTCCATCCTTGCGGCGCGCGCGCCTTTGTCGGCCGCCTGAATACGCCTGCCCACCGGCCCCGTCAACAAACTATAGCGCGTGACACAAATCGACTCGACGCCCCATCCGAATGATTGCACCCTGACACGCGTTCTACTATAGCTGACCCAGACAGGAGCTGGAACGACGATGAACGAGATGATGCGCGCGATTGGCGTCAGGGGCGGGACCGGGCCGGCCAGTGCGCTGTTCGAGGATCAGGTCGCCAGGCCGTCCCCCAAGCCGGGCGAGATCCTGATCAAGGTCGCGGCGGCGGGCGTGAACCGCCCCGACATCTCGCAGCGCGAAGGCAATTATCCGCCCCCGCCCGGCGCCTCGCCGGTCATCGGGCTGGAGGTCGCGGGCGAAGTCGCGGCGCTGGGCGATGGGACCGCGCGATGGTCGATCGGCGATCGCGTCACCGCCCTGCTGCCCGGCGGCGGCTATGCGGAATATGCGGTGGTCGACGGGCGCCATGCCCTGCCCGTCCCTGATGACATGAGCTTCGAACAGGCGGCGGGCCTGCCCGAAACCCTGTTCACCGTCTGGGCCAATCTGTTCGAGCGCGGCCGGCTCGCGGCGGGCGAGACGGCATTGATCCATGGCGGCAACAGCGGCATCGGCGTCACGGCGATCCAGATGGCCAAGGCGGCGGGCGCGCGGGTGATCGCGACCTGCCGGGGCAAGGCGAAGACGCAGAAGGCGGCCGAGGTCGGAGCGGACATCGCGATCGACGTGCTGGAGCAGGATTTCGTCGACATCGTCACCAAGGCGGGCGGCGCCGACGTGGTGCTCGACATCGCTGGCGGCTCCTATTTCGAAGGCAATGTCGCGGTGCTCAATCCGGATGGCCGGCTGGCGCAGATCGCCCTGCTGGACGGGGGCAAGGTTTCGCTCGACCTGATGCCGCTGCTGTTCAAGCGGCTGACCATCACCGGATCCACGCTGCGCGCGCGCCCGGCCGATGAAAAGGCCCGGCTTGCGAGGGCGATCGAGGAGACGGTCTGGCCCTGGGTCCGATCCGGCCAGGTGCGTCCCCCCATTGACCGCGCCTTTCCTCTCGCGCAAGCGGGACACGCGCACGAATATCTGGAATCGGGCAGTCAGTTCGGCAAGCTTGTCCTGGTGCCATGATAGGATCGCCCGGCTCCCGTCGCCCCCGGAGCCGGACGAATATGGCCAAGGGGGGACAGAATGAGTGACGATGTTGAACGGAGAAATCTTAGCCCCGCACCCTGAAAAGCAGCTCGTCTATTCGAGTACGATGATCCATGAACGGCGCCAGCGCATCCTGCACGAGACGCGCAAGATGATCGCCGAACATGGGCTGGAAGGGTTCAGCATCCGCACGCTCTGCCGCAAGGCCGACGTCGCCCAGCGCACGCTCTACAACGCCTTTCACAGCAAGGATCGACTGATCGCGCTGGCGATCCGCGAAACCTATGAGGGCGTGAACAGCTATATCCGCTATCGCACCTCCGCCGAGACGCTGGAGGGCATTGTCGACCGCCTGATCTCCGTCAACCGCCGCAACCTCAAGGCGCGCAACTATACCCAGGCGGTCACGTCCATCTATTTTTCCGCCAATACCAGCGAAGATGTGTGGAACGCGCTACGCGACATGGTCTTCCTCAACCTGCGGCAATGGCTGGACCGGGTGGTGCGCGACGGCGAACTGCAGCCCTGGGCCAATCTCAACGAGGTGGCGGAAAGCTTCGCCAATGTCGAATATTCGGTCATCAACGACTGGGCGCGCGGGCGCATTTCGGACGAGGATTATGTGCGGCGCCTGATCGTGGCCGTGCTGTCGCTGGCGGCCGGGGTGACGCGCGGCGCGACGCAGGCCAAGGCCGGCGAGATGCTGGAAGCGATCGCGCGGACGGGCGAACTGCCCGAATTCCCCAAGCCGGTCCTGGCCCCGCCCAAGGACAGCGACGCGGACGAAATCGCGTAAATAGCAGGAGAGGCGCCCGTCGATGATCCACATGCTGTCCACCATCCACGTGCGCCCCGGCAAGACCCCGGTTTTGATCGACCTGCTGCGCGAGAGGGTCCTGCCGATATTGGAGGGCAAGGCGGGATGGAAGCTGCTCGGTTGCTTCGAGCAGCGCGTGGGGCGCCTGAACACGCTGGTCGATCTGTGGGAACTCAAGGATTACAACCACTTCACCGACGCCTTTGCCGCCTATCACGAGGATCCCGATTATCCCGCGATACGCGTTGCGCTCGATGAGTGCATCGAGCAGGAAAGCCTGACATTCATGGACAAGCGGCTGTGAGCGAAACCGCCGATTTCGTGCCGCTGCTCGCCGAAGCGGAGTTGGCCGTGGGGCAGATCCGCGCCTTCACCGTCAAGGGCTGGCCGGTCATCGTCGCCCGCTCCGCGGCGGGGCTGCGCGCGATGCTCAACCGTTGCAGCCATGCCGCGACGGCGCTGGAGGGCGGGCGCGTGCGGCGCGACTTCATCATCTGCCCGCTCCATGGCGCGCAGTTTGACCTGGCGACCGGCGCCTGCCTGTCGCCCACCCGCTATCCGACGATCCGGACCTTTCCGCTGGTGGTGCAGGACGGCATGATCGCCGTGCAGGTGCCCGAGGAACAGCCCACGGTCGAGGAACTGCCGGTGCCGACGATCGGCTAGGGCCAGGCGGACCAATCCTGGCGCGCGGCCCATTCGCGCATGGTTTCCAGCCGCATCGGCAGTCGTTCCAGCATCGCTTCGACATTGACCTGGAAGGGGCGGGTCGGTGCGTCATTATTGTAGATATAGAAGTCGCGCATATCCTGCGCCATCGCAGCGCGCTTTTCGGGCGTCGCCGATGATCCGAGCGCGTCAGCGAGGGTGCGGCCGAACTGTTCGGGTGTGGCGGGATCATAGCGGATCGGGCGGCCGATCACGTCGCTCAATATCTCCGCCACCTGTTGCGGCCCCAGCGCCTGCGGCCCGCCGATATTCATCCAGGCGCCTTCCAGATCGGGCCGGTCGAGCGCGGCGATCATGATCCGCGCGACATCGTCCAGGCTGATCCAGTTCGCCCGCATGTGCGGCGCGTGGGGATAATGGAAGCGGCCCTCTTCGACGATGAAGCGGCGGGCAAAGCCGGTCTGGAGATTGTCCATGAACAGCACCGCGCCGAAGACGGTCGCGGGCACGCCCGTCCGGAACAGGATGTTGATGGCCGCCGTGTTGATCCCGTAAGTGCCCGGATCGCCGGGACGGTCGGGTATCCAGGTCGCCGTGTTCCACACCAGCCGCCGTACCCCGGCGGCCTGGGCGGCGCGGCCGATATGACCCATCATCCGGGGGCGCTCCAGCCGATGCGGCACGGGCGTGTTGGCGAACAGCGCGTCGCTGCCGGCGAAGGCTGCCGTCAGGCTTGGCTCGTCGAATATGTCCGCGCCCCGCCAGTCCAGCGCGCAGCCTTCGGGCCGGGTGCGGGAGACGAGGCGCACGGCATGGCCGGCGGCGAGCAGCTGGCGAACCTGGGCGGACCCTTGGTCGCCGCTGCCGCCCAGCACCGATACCAGCACCAGGTCAGCCCTCCGCCAGATAGCGGTCGATCGTCCGGTGCAGATGGCGGATGCGCGATTCCTGGTAATTGCCGAGCGTCTGCCCTGCCTTTTTCGACGCCTGGAAACCGCGATATTGCTGGACGAGGTTGCGGGTATCCTGATCGAAGGTGGCACCCAGCCAGCCTTCCATGCCCGGCACGTCGCGATAGCTTTGCTCGGCCGACACGCGGATCGGCTCGGCCGGTTCGCGATACTCCTCGCCCGGCGGCAGGGGGCGCAGGAACAATATGTCGAACAGGGTGCGGCCCGGGTCCATGCCGATCGGCCGGAAACGATAGACCATCGGCAGCGATACGCCCGGGAACATGCACATGTTGGGGAAGAGATGATATTCGATCGAATCGAGCATCTCGCTGTCCGAATAGCGGGTCAGGTCGACGCCCCATTCCGCGCCCAGCTTGTCGCGCCGCCAGGCGGCCGCGACCTTGCGCGCGGTGCTGCCTTCCGGAACGGTCGTGCCGGGCGGCAGGTGCATCTTGTCGGCGATCTCCTGCTCGCTCTGCTGCACCGGATAATGCGGGCTGGGGATGCCGTGGGTGTGGACGAAGCGGGAGACATTCTCGCCGAACAGGTCATATTGCGCGTTCGCGTCGCCCGCGAAGGGCAGGTTCTGCGAGTGGGTTTCCATGACATGATAGGCTTCGAGGAAAGCCTCCTGCGCGGCCTTCCAGTTGGTCGGCAGCTCCTTTTGCACATGGATCGCCACATAGCGGTTCTCCAGCGCCCAGCCGTCCTTCAGATGATCCGGCAGCACGCCCAGATAGTCGGCGAGCGGCGGGGCGTTTTCGTCCATGTTGATGAAGACGAAGCCGCCCCAGACATCGACCTTCGCCTGCGGCAGGCCGAACTTCTCGTCCTTCACATGGGGGAAGTCCCAACGGCAGGGAATGGACTTGAGCGCGCCCTCCGTCGTCCAGGTCCAGCCATGATAGGGGCAGCGCAATTCGGTCGCGAAACCGGCGCTGTCGGACGGGCGGAGCTGGGTGCCGCGATGCAGGCAGGCATTGTGGAAAGCGCGCAGGACGTCGTCGTCGCCCCGGATGATGAGGAGCGAATAGGGGCCGACATCATAGGTCACATAATCGCCCGCTTCGCGCACTTCCTCGACCCGGCAGGCCCATTGCCACACGCGCGGCCAGAGCCGGCGCATTTCCAGGTCGAAAAATTCGCGCGATGTGTAGCGATCGAAGGCGATGTCCTCATCGCCCTGAAATTCGTAGGATTCGACCAGCAGCGCGTCGGGCACGTCGCACCCGTCGGCGATGATCAGGTCGCGGGTGCTGGGGCCGGGGCAGCGATGCTCGCCGGGTTTCAAGTCGAGCATGTCCATGAATAGGCTCCTCTTCCCGGGTCGTGCGGACTGGCGCCACATTCGACCCTCTCAAATTACAAGCCAGAAGGACTGTTTTATGCCAACTGGCTTGGTCCTGGTCAAGCCGGCGCGAACGACAGGCCCGCGCTCGGGTCCCCCTCCCCGCGCCCGCCGCGCAGCGCCTGGGGCGTGCGATCGAACCAGCCGTCCGAGGCGGGCTCGGTGCGGGTCCAGTCCACCACCTCGCGGCGTTCGGCGATGCGCCAGGCCCCGTCGCGGCAACTGTAGCGGTCGAGATAGCGGCCCGCGATCAGCAGATCCTCGCCGCCCTGCTCCGCCTTGCGCCGATGCCAGGCGAGGAAATAGATTTCGCCATGCCCCTCCTCGCCCTCGACGATGATGTGCATCTGTCCGATCATATGCTGGGTCGCGACATAGCGGTCGGCGAGCAGATGCTGCGCGAACCGCACGAAATCGGCGCCCGTCCCGGCGAAGAAGCCGTAATCGACCGTCGCATCCTCATGAAAGGAGGATGTTTGCAACGCCGCGTCGAGCCGGTCCTGGCCGCGCATGTAGCGGAACAGGCAATCCTCTATCTCGCGGCGAGCCAGCAGGCCGGCGATCCTCTCTTCCATCCTTCCTCCTTGCGGAGCGCGACCAATCGGTCTAGCCCTGCGTAAAATGATAACGCGGGATAGTTTCAAGGAGAGCGGCATCGTGTCAAGCGCCAAGTCAGCCATGGGCAGCCGCATCAAGGCGCCCAATTATGTGCTGGCGCTGCTGTTCGCCGCCTATGTGCTGAATTTTCTCGACCGGCAGCTGCTGACGCTGCTGCTGAACGACATCAAGCGCGACCTGGGCCTCACCGACCAGCAGTTGGGCCTTGCCAGCGGCACGTCGTTCGCGTTGCTCTATGTCGTGGCGAGCGTGCCCGTGGCGCATCTCGCCGACCGCTGGAACCGGCTGCGGCTGCTGGCCATCTGCATTACCCTGTGGAGCCTGATGACGGCGGCCTGCGGCGCGGTTCGCAGCTTCCCGCAGCTGCTGCTGGCGCGCATGGGCGTGGCGATCGGCGAATCGGGCGGGATGCCCGCTTCGCTGTCGCTGGTCGCCGACCTGTTCCCGCGATCGGTGCGCGCGACCAAGCTTGGCATCTATTTCGCGGCGGCGGCGGTCGGCACGATGCTGTCCTATGTGGTCGGCGGCTATGTGAACGTCGCGCTGGGCTGGCGGGCGACCTTCTTCATCTTCGCGACGCCGGGCATCATCCTGGCGCTGCTGATCCATTTCACCGCGACCGAACCGCCGCGCGGCCTGCATGACGAGGTGCGCGAAACGGGGCCCGACACGTCATTGTGGCAGGCGCTGGGACAACTCTGGTCGATGCCGCTCTTCCGTTGGCTCTGCCTGGCCTATGCCGGCGCGAATTTTTCGATGTACAGCCTGATCAGCTGGGTGCCTTCCCTGGCGCTCCGGGCCTTCCACCTGGACACCGCCACCGTGGGGCTGGTGCTGGGGGTGCTGGCGGGCGCGGTGGTGGGCGTGGCGCAGATCGCGGCCGGGATGATCGCCGACCGGCTCGCCCGTCGCAGCGCGGCGGCCCCGCTCTACCTCGTCGCGCTCACCACCGCCACGATCGCGCTACTGATCCCGCTCTGCCTGTTCGCGTCGAGCTTTGCCGGGCTCGCCGTCGGTTTTGCCGCCTGCTACGCGCTGGGCGGCATCTATTCGACGCCCAGCCTCGCCGCGCTTCAGGCGCAGCTGCCGCCGGATCTGCGCGCCAAGGCGGCGGCGATCCTGTTCATGCTGGGGACGCTGGCCGGCCTTGGCATCGGGCCAGCGATTATCGGCGCGCTCAGCGACCATTTCCTGGCCCGTCATGGCGACGGCAGCCTGCGCTATGCGCTGCTGATCCTCTCGCCGGTGGCGTTGGTCACCGCCCTTCTCTTTCTCATGGCGGGCCTGCGCCTGCGCAAGGAGGCCCATGCCCATGACTGACGATCTGCTTCGCCTTGTCGCCGACCGGCAGGAGATCACCATCCTGCTCCACCGCTACGCCCGCGGCATCGATCGATGCGATGAAGCCACGCTGCTTTCCGTCTGGGAAGATGGCGCGCAGGCGGATTATGGTTCAGGCTGGGAGGATGCACGCGCCTGGTGCCATGGCGTGCTGGGGCGGCTGCACCGGATGACGGCGACCATGCATGCCCTGTCCAACATCATCATCGATGTCTATGGCGAGGAGGCCCGCGCGGAAACCTATTGCCAGGCCTATCACCTGCTGGCGGACCATCGGCGCATGATCGTCGGCGGCCGCTATCTCGACGAGTTGCGGCACGGCCCGGCAGGATGGAAGATCGCGCGTCGCCGCTATGTCCTCGACTGGAACGAGACGGAGCCGTCCACCGCGCTGTTCGGCGAGGGTCCGTTCGCCCGCTTCACGACGGTGGGCGGCCGCTATCCCGACGACCCGCTTTACGCCATCGGCGACTGACGCCAAATATTGCTAGCCGCATCAAAAAATAAATCATATAACGCGTGTGATAATTTTGGCTCCGCCTTGGCGAAGCCTGCCATGCGGCTGATCCGGCGCGTCCGTCGTCGGGAGCGAGGTGAGGATGAGAATGACGGAAGGCAGACAGGCTCTGGACGAGCATAGCTATCCGCCGGCCAGCGTCAGCTGGCGCGCCGTCGCGGTCCTGACCGCGCTCTACTGGTTCGGCACGCTCGACCGGCAGGTTGCGGCGCTGCTGCTGCCGCTGATCAAGGCGGACCTTCATCTGACCGACTCGCAGGTCAGCCTGATCCCCGGCCTCGCCTTCGGGCTGGCCTTCATGCTGATGAGCCTGCCGGTCGGTTGGCTGGTCGATCGTGTCAGCCGCCGCGCCATCCTGTTCCTGGGCGTCATCATATGGAGCCTGGCGGCCATGGCCTCGGGCCTCAGCCGCAGCTTCGGCCAGCTGTTCGGCGCCCGCGTCGTCGTAGGCGGCAGCGAGGCGACGATCAATCCCACCGCCTACAGCCTGCTGAGCGACTTTTTCCCGCCGGCAAAGCTCACCCTGCCGATGTCGATCTTCACGCTGGGCGGCAATCTGGGGAGCGGCACATCCTTCATGCTGGGCGGCATGGTAATTGCGCTGGTCAGCAGCGCGGGCGGCGTGACCCTGCCCATCGTGGGCACGCTGGCGGGATGGCAGGCGGCCTTCGTCGTGACCGGGCTGCCGGGGCTGCTGCTCGCCTTCCTGATCTGGACCTTTCCCGAAGTGCGGCGGCATAAGCCAGCCGCCCCTGTCGCCGATGCTTCCACCTTTGGCGAGCTGGGTCGGCAATATCGCCGCTTCCCCACTTTCTACGCGCTGCATCATGTCGGCATCGCGATGATCATGGCGTTCGCGGTGGGGCTGCAGTCGTGGAACTCGGCCTATCTGTCGCGCCATTTCGGCTGGCAACTGGCCGATATCGGCTTCTGGCTGGGCCTGTCGCAGGTGCTCTCGTCGCTGCTGGGCCTCTGGTTCCACGGCTGGGCGGTCGACCGCATCTTCAGCCGCGGGCGGCAGGACGCGCATCTCATCTATTTCAGCGCGATGAGCGCGCTCGCTTTGCCCTTCGGCGTCGTCGCCTATCTGCTGCCGAGCGCGGTCGGCACGATCATCTGCTACAATATCGCGTATTTCCTGGTCATGGCCTTTGCCAGCATCGGTCCCGCCGCGCTGCAGATCGCAACGCCGCCCCGGCTGCGCGGCAAGGCGACGGCGGTCTACATGATCGTGCTGAGCGTGCTGGGCACGATCCTGGGGCCGATCATCGTCGCCAGCTTCACCGACCTGCTGTTCCGGGACGAGGCGAAGCTGGGGCTGTCGATGGCGCTCTTCGCGGGGCTGACCACCGCGCTGGCGGCGCTGTGCTGCTGGGCGGGGCGCAGCGCGATGCGCCGCGCGGTGGCCGCGCAGATCGGCGCCGCGCCCGGGGGCAAGGCAGCTTAAAAAACAATCCATCTGGACTTTTTCTGAAGAAGGCCGATAATTGGCGCAACGACAGAGATTGTGGGAGAAAGCGATGTTTGCTGGGCCCGAGCGGGACAGGCTGATGATCCGCGAACTGATCGACAGCTATGGCGACGCCGTTGTGCGGCGCGATGCGGAGGCCTGGGGCGCCTGTTGGGCGGAGGATGCCGTCTGGCGCTTCGGCGGCCGCGAAGTCAGCGGGCGCGACGCGATCGTGACGACCTGGCACGGCGCGATGGCGCAATATGCCTCGATCGTCTTCATGGCCTTTCCCGGCGCCATTTCGGTGGAAGGCGACCGCGCCACGCTACGCACCCATACCTATGAGCATCTTGTGCCGGTGGACGGGCCCGCGCGCGTCCAGGGCGGTATCTATGAAGACCAGTTGGTGCTTCGCGACGGCCGCTGGCTGTTCGCCGAGCGCCGCTTCAACCCCAGGGAGATCAAAGCATGACCATCCTCATCTGGGCGCAGATGGACCTGCCGCCCGACCATGCCCACCGCATCATCGAAGAGGCCAAGCCGCTGATCGACGCCGCGCTCGCCGAGCCGGGCTGCGAAGCCTATACCTGGTCCCACGACCCCTTCACCCCCGGCCGCGTCAACGTGTTCGAACGCTGGACCAGCGAAGAGGCGCTCGCCGCCCATTTCAAGAACCCGGCCTATACCGACATGGGCAAGCAGATCCGCTCCGCCGGGCCGATCGTGGCGCAGAGCCGCAAGTTCCGCGTCGATGCCGACGGCCCCATCTATGACGAGACGCGCACGCCGCGCGCGGATTTCTTCAACCTGGAGGCCGGCGCCAGCGCCTGAGTCAGGGAGACAAGAGATGGCCGACGATATCGCGACGGCGCCTGCCTCACCCGCTCCCGACGGCCACGCCGCCGCGCGGCGCGCGCAGTCCCATTATGGCCTGCGCCGCCGCACGCTGGACCGGATGCGCAGCAAGACGACGGACCTCGACCAGGCGCCGATGCGCATAGACCCGCGCATCTATACCGACCCCGCCTATTTCGAGCGGGAGCGGCAGAGCCTGTTCCGCGAAACGCCGATCCTGGCGGGGCTGTCCATGGACATCGCGGCGCCCGGCGACATGATGGTGTTCGATGCGCTCGGCCCGTCCATCCTCATCACCCGCGACAAGGAAGGGAAGGTCAACGCCTTCCTCAACATGTGCATGCATCGCGCCGCCAAGCTCGTGACCGAGTGTAACCGCCGCACGCGCATGACCTGCCGCTTCCATGGCTGGACCTATGATCTTCAGGGCAAGCTGATCGGCCTGCCGGGCAAGGAAGGGTTCGACGGGATCGAGCGCGAGGATCTGGGCCTGATCCGCGTGCCGGTGGCGGAATGGAAGGGCATGATCTTCGTGCGCGGGACGCCCGGCGGCGCGCCGATCGATGTCGCGGAGCATCTGGGCGATTTCGGCGACGAACTCGCCGCGCTGGAGCTGGACAAGGCGAGACCCGTCGCCGCCAGCCGCATCGATTGCGATGCGAACTGGAAATATGCCTATGATACCTATGGCGAAAGCTATCATTTCGCGTCGTTGCACCCCACGACGATCGGCGCGCTCGCCTTCAGCAACATCATGGTCTACGACCCGTTCGACAACGGCCATTGCCGCCTGGGCTTCCCGCGCGAGGAGTTCATGGACTATGCCGACCAGGACGAAGCGCAATGGCCGCATACCGACTATGGCGGCCTCTACATGCTTTTCCCCAATGTCTCGATCAATGTGAACAGCATGAAGGGCGGCGGGCAGTTCTACGGCATTTCCCGCGTGTTCCCCGGCGCTCGGGTGGATCGCAGCTTCTCGCTGCTCAACACCTATCAGCCGGCGCACAGTTCCCATGCCGACGAGATCGAGCGCTGGGAGGAGACGCAC
>DATEJA010000363.1:0-7536 GCA_035278405.1 Sphingobium sp.
AGGCCCTGCATCAGCTGCCAGCGAGCGGGGATGCCTTCGGTCGTGCTGCCGATCATCACCGCGACGGCGTAGCTGGTGCCGTCGGGCGCGGTCATGATGCCGACATCGTTGAAGCCGGTCGAGCGCGCGCCCAGTATCTGGCCGGTGCCGGTCTTGTGCAGATAGTGCCAGCCGGCCGGCACGCCGCCCTTGATCCGCTGCGGCCCGGTCTTCGCCTCGCTCATGATCGACATCAGCAGCTGCGCCGAGGAGGGGGAGAGCATCTCGCCTTCCTTGAGCTTGGCGAGCGCCTCCACGATCGAGGCGGGCGCGGCGCCGTCGGGCGGGCTGGCGAGATAATTGTCGAGCGCTTTCACCCGCACCGACATGGGCAGTCGGTCGCGCGCGGCATAGAAGGCGCGGCCGACCGAATAATCCTGCCGCCATTCCAGGCCCGCCGTGGTCGATTGCAGCAGCCGTTCGCCGGGACCGAAGCGGATGTCGCTGATATGACGGCGGGCGAGATAGCCGCGCACCGCTTCGGGGCCGCCCACCGCGCGCAGCAGCGTGTCGTTGGCGGTATTGTCGCTCTGCGTCATCGCCCGCTGCATGAGGTCGGCATAGGTGGTGGTCCAGCCCGAATTGCCGACCATCCCGGCGCTGGGCTGGTGGAAGAGGGTCAGGTCCTTCCTGGTGATGGTGGTGCTGTCGGACAGGCGGATCTTGCCCCGGTCGACCGCGTCGAGGAAGGTCATCGACACCCAGAGCTTCGACACGCTCTGCTGCGGGAAGAGCGCATTGCCGTTCCAGGCGACAGTCCAGTCGCTGCCGACGCGGCGCACCGCGATGCCGACCTTGCCGTTGAAGCTTTGCCCCAGGTTGCGCACGACGCTGACCAGCGCGGGCGGCGGGGCTTCGCGCTGGTCGACGTCCAGCGCCTTGAACGGCTTGGGCGGATTGGCGACCGGCTTGATCGGATAGGTGGAGGTGGTCGGCTGCACCCGCTGCGTGGCGTGGGCTTGGGGCTCCACAGGAGCGCTCACACAAGCCGAAAGCGCCGCAATCAGCAGAACAAGGCGGGCCGATCCGCCATCCGGGCGCAGACGGCGCCCACCATTTTTATCGTTCATCTACGTCCCCGCACTCTCCCTCCAACTAGGTGGCTTCGCCCGCTGGGCTGACAAGGGCGATGCGACGAATGATTCGCCATTTGCGATGTAAGGAGTCTGAACGGGGATCCAACTTGCGCTCAGTTAAGGTTAAGCCGGGACGAGTGAAGAGGCGGACATGACGAGTGGATGGACGGACAGGCGCGGGCTGTTGCTGGGCGCGGGCGCAGCGATGGCGGCGGGCCTGCTGGCGAGCGGGCCGGCATGGGCGGCGCCCTTTGCTTCGCGGCGGATCGCGGTGACGGTGCGCGGCACCGGCCGCGACGTCCTGCTGATCGCCGGGCTGGCCAGCGGGCCGGCGCTGTGGAACGGGCTGATGGCGGCGGTGCCGGGCTATCGCTGGCACCTTGTCCATGTGCGCGGCTTTGCGGGGCTGGCGGCGGAGGCCAATGCGAGCGGGCCTTTGGTCCAGCCGATCGCCGACGAGATCGCCCGCTATATCGGCGCGGCGGGCCTCACGGGGCCGGCGATCATCGGCCATTCGATGGGCGGCACGCTGGCGATGATGCTGGGACTGAAAGGCCTGGCGGGGCGGGTGATGGTGGTCGACATGCTGCCCGAAGGCGCGGCGATGGTCGGCGGGACGGCGCAGGGGCTGGGCTATCTGGCCGACCAGCTCAGCCAATATTTCACCGGGACCAGGGCGGGGCGGGCCTATATGGCGCAGATCCTGGCGCAGGCGCCCGGCGCGAAGGGCAGCGATCCGGACGTCATCGCCAATGCGCTGCGGGATCTGGCGAATATCGATCTGGGGCCGCAACTCGCGCGGATGGATGCGCCGCTGGAGGTTGTCTATGCGGTGGGCGCCGACCCGGCCCAGGCGAGCGCGATCGGGCGGACGTTCCGCGCTGCCTATGCGGGCAAGCGGGGGGTGCGGTTGGTGCCGATCGGGCCGAGCGGCCATGTGGTGATGGCGGACCAGCCGGCGCGCTTTGCAGGATTGGTGCGAGAGTTTTTGGGATCTTGATGCATCATGCTCCTGCCTCCGCAGGAGCACGTCGCGCGGTCAAGGCGCCAGCACCGTGTCCACCGCCACCGGCAGCATGTTCGGATAATCGAGCGTATAATGCAGCCCCCGGCTTTCCTTGCGGTGGAGCGCCGAACGGACGACCAGGCGGGCGACTTCGAGCAGGTTGCGCAGCTCGATCAGGTCGGGCGTGACGCGGAAATGGCCGTAATATTCGTCGACTTCCTTGGCCAGCAGGTCGATGCGGTGCTGGGCGCGCTCCAGCCGCTTGGTGGTGCGGACGATGCCGACATAGTCCCACATGAAGCGGCGGATTTCCTTCCAGTTGTGCTGGACGATGACTTCCTCGTCGCTGTTGGTGACGCGGCTTTCGTCCCAGGGACGGATCGGCGGCGGGGAGGGGAGGTCGTCCCAATGGGCGCGGATATGCCTGGCGGCCGCCTCGCCGAAGACGAAACATTCGAGCAGCGAGTTGGAGGCCAGGCGATTGGCGCCGTGCAGGCCGCTTTCGGTGACCTCGCCCGCCGCATAGAGGCCGGGCAAGTCGGTGCGGCCGTCAAGATCGATGACCACGCCGCCGCAGGTATAATGCTGCGCCGGGACGACCGGGATCGGCTCCTTGGTGATGTCGATGTCGAGGTCGAGCAGGCGCGCATAGATGGTGGGAAAGTGAGTGCGCACGAATTCGGGCGGTTTGTGACTGATGTCCAGATGGACATAGTCCAGCCCCAGGCGCTTGATCTCATGGTCGATGGCGCGGGCGACGATGTCGCGCGGGGCCAGTTCGCCGCGCGGGTCGAAGCGGGGCATGAAACGCTCGCCGCCGCCGGGCACGCCGGGGGGAAGCTTCAGATGCCCGCCTTCGCCGCGCACGGCTTCGGTGATGAGGAAATTCTTGACCTCGAGATTATAGAGGCAGGTCGGGTGGAACTGGTTCATCTCCATGTTGGAGACGCGGCAGCCCGCGCGCCAAGCCATGGCGATGCCGTCGCCAGTCGCGCCGCGCGGCGCGGTGGAGAAGAGATAGGTGCGCCCCGCGCCCCCGGTGCAGAGGATCGTCGCCTTGCCCAGCAACGCGTCGACATGCTTGGTCTTCTTGTTGAAGGCATAGACGCCCCAGACATGACCGTCGCCCGAATAGCGCTCGCCATGGCGGCTGGTGATAAGGTCGATGGCGACCAGGTCTTCGAGCAGGGTGATGTTGGGATTGGCGCGCGCCGCCTTCAGTAGCGCGACCTGAACGGCATGGCCGGTGGCGTCGTCGACATGGACGATGCGGCGGTGGCTGTGCCCGCCTTCGCGGGTGAGGTGCCAGCGCTCGCCGAACTCCTCGCCGTCCCCCTCTTCATTGGGATTGAAGGGGACACCCAGTTGCGCGAGCCGCTCGATCGCGGCGGGGGCTTCGGAGACAACGAACTCGACGGTGCTGCGGTCGTTGAGGCCGGCGCCGGCGACCATCGTGTCTTCGATATGCGCCTCGAAACTGTCACCTGCATCGAGTACGGCGGCAATGCCGCCCTGCGCCCAATTGGTTGACCCGCCGTCAAGCGCGCCCTTGGCCAGCACCACCACCTTGCGGTCCTGCGCGAGGTTGATGGCGGCCGTCAGCCCCGCCGCGCCGGAGCCGATGATGACGACGTCATGAGTGGTGGTGGGCATATCTACTTCTTACTCCCCTCCCGCTGGCGGGAGGGGCTGGGGGTGGGCCTGCGCAAGGATTGCCTGGACGTGCGATAGCACGCCATCCAGATTCTGCATCACATCGACATTCGAAAATCGCAAGATTTGATAGCCACGGGCGCGGCAGTAACCGTCTCGAAGCCGGTCATGGCGCACGGTGTAATCGTGACTTTCGCCGTCCAGTTCGATGATGAGCTTCAGTTCGCGGCAGAGAAAGTCGGCGAAATAAGGCCCGATCGGCATCTGGCGGCTGAACTTGTAGCCGAGTTTTCGGCTGCGGAGTTGGTGCCATAACAATCGTTCGGCTGTTGGGGCGGCGTTGCGCAGTTCCTTGGCGCGGGGGGTGTTTCTGCTTTTGAAAGGTTGCGCCTGCCCACCCCCTAACCCCCTCCCGCCAGCGGGAGGGGGAACAGGATCGGCTTCCTCGTTCACGCCGCGGCCGTCAGGTTGAGGAAGACATCCTCCAGGTCGGGGTCGCGGGTCACGACGTCGACGATCGACAGGCCGCTGGCCTGGACGGCGCTCAGCACCTGGCCTGCGTTGGCGCGGTTCTTCAGATAGGTGATGGTGAGGGTGCGTTCGTCCGACAGTTCGACCTTTTCGAAGCTGGGATCGGTGGGCGCGGCGCCGATGTCGCGGTCGACGGTGACCTGCACCACTTTCTCCTGCGCCATGGCGATCAGTTCGCGGGTCGGCTTGTCGGTGATCACCTTGCCATGGTTGATGATGCCGATGCGGTCGCACAGCTCCTCGGCTTCTTCGAGATAGTGGGTGGTGAGGACGATGGTCACGCCCTGCCGGTTGAGTTCGCGCACATAGGCCCAGAGCTGCTGGCGCAGTTGCACGTCGACGCCGGCGGTCGGTTCGTCCAGCACCAGGATCGGCGGGGAATGGACCATCGCCTTGGCCACCAGCAGGCGGCGCTTCATGCCGCCCGACAGGGTGCGGGCGTAGGCGTTCGCCTTGTCCTCCAGATGGACCGCGCGCAGCAGCTCCATCGACCGGCGCCGTTCCTTAGGCACGCCATAATAGCCGGCCTGGTTTTCCAGCGTTTCAAAGGGCGTGAAGAAGGGGTCGAAGACGATTTCCTGCGGCACGATGCCGATCGAATTCTTGGCGTTGCGGGGGTTCTGATCGATGTCGAAGCCCCAGATCCGGGCCGAGCCGCTGGTCTTGTTGACGAGGCCGGCGAGGATGTTGATCGTCGTCGACTTGCCCGCGCCATTGGGGCCGAGCAGGCCGTAAATCTGGCCGCGCGGGATCGACAGGTTGATATTGTCGAGCGCGCGTTTGCCGCCTTTGTAGACCTTGGTGAGGTTGGTGATCTCGATGGCGGGCGCGAAGGGCGTGTCGGTCATGGCTGCCTATGTGGTGCGAAACGTCTGAAAATGGAAGCGGCGTGCTCCTGCGAAAGCAGGAGCCCAAGGCCAAGTCACGCGTCCCACCCTGGCCTCCTGCTTGCGCAGCAGTACGGCGATCAAAACTCGTCCGCGATGTCCATCAGCCCCAGCAGCTTCCGGGGCGCGACCTCGCGCCAGCTCTTGTGCAGGCGGTCCGCGATCTGGTCCCAATCCGTGTCGCCAAGGTCGAGGCGGATGCCGACCCAGCCGTCGCCGAAATAGGCGGGCCGGTAGTAGCGGGCCGGATCGCTTTCGATCAGCATGGCCTGCTCGTCGGGTGCGGTGGTCTTGACCAGCAGGGCGGTGACGCCGTTGCCGTGATGATCCTGGCTGAAATAGGCGAATTTCTTGCCCTTCACGATGCCGAAGCAGGGCATGCCGTGGGAGGTGACCTCGTCCGCCTGGGGGAGGGCAAGCGCGCGTTCGCGCAACTGGCCAAGCAGCCATTCGGGCTGGCGTTCGCGGGTCACGAAGTCGGCGAGGGTGCGGGAATAGAGCTGATGTTCGGCGATGAGGATGCGCGCGGCGAGGCTGTCGCATGTGTCGCCGGGCAGGATCGCGACTTCCGTCTGCGCCAGCACCGGGCCATCGTCCAGGTCGGCGGTCACGACATGGACCGAGCAGCCGGCATGGCTGTCGCCCGCGTCCAGCGCCTTCTGGTGGGTGTCGAGCCCCTTATATTTGGGCAGCAGGCTGGGGTGGATGTTGAGCATCCGGTCTTCCCAGCCGGCGACGAATTCGGGCGAGAGCAGGCGCATATAGCCGGCGAGCGCGACATAGTCGGCGCCGGCTTGGCGCAGTTGCGCGTCGATGATCTGGTCGAATTCGGCGCGCTTCATACCCTTGTGGCTCTGCGCGAAGGTCGGCACGCCCTCGGCCGCGGCGAGGGTGAGGCCGGCCGCGTCCGGATCGTTGGCGGCGACCAGCACGATCTCATAGGGGCAGGACGGGTGCTTCGCCGCATAGAGCAGCGCCGCCATGTTGGAGCCGCGGCCCGAAATCAGAACGCCGACTTTAGCCTTTTGCTTGTGCATGGAGAACTCCCCTCCCGCTTGCGGGAGGGGCCGGGGGAGGGGCTGTTCGGCCGGTCCCGCGTGACATGCCCTCCCCTAACCCCTCCCGCAAGCGGGAGGGGGATTGGATGCCTTACCCCAAATGCGTCGCGGTCCAGTCGGCCTTGGCGCTCCAGGTTTCCTGGCTGCCCTTGACGGTGCAGCCCTTTTCGCCCGCTTCGACGGTGCCGACGCGTGCCACCTGTTCGCCGGCCGCTTCCAGTTCGGCCGCGACCGCGTCCGCCGCGTCCGCATCGACCGCCAGCACCATGCCGATACCGCAGTTGAAGGTGCGCGCCATTTCCTCCGGCTCGATATGGCCCTGCGCCTGGAGGAAGGCCATGAGGCGCGGCTGGTCCCAGGCATCGGCGTCGACCACCGCATGGCAGCCGTCGGGCAGGACGCGCGGGATGTTTTCAAGGAGGCCGCCGCCGGTGATGTGGGCGAGCGCGTTGATCTTGCCCGCACGCACGAGCGGCAGCAGCGCCTTCACATAGATGCGCGTGGGCGCCATCAGCGCGTCGATCAGCAGCACTTCATTGTCGAAGATCGCCGGCCGGTCGAGCTTCCAGCCCTTGTCGGCGGCGAGGCGGCGGACCAGCGAGAAGCCGTTGCTGTGCACGCCCGAGGAGCCGAGGCCCAGCAATATGTCGCCCGCCTTCACGCGGTTGCCGGTCAGCGCCTTGCTGCGCTCCACCGCGCCGACGCAGAAGCCGGCAAGGTCATAGTCGCCGGCGGCATACATGCCCGGCATTTCCGCGGTTTCCCCGCCGATCAGCGCGCAGCCGGCCTGCTTGCAGCCTTCCGCGATGCCCGCAATGACGCGCTCGGCTACGCCGCTCTCCAGCTTGCCGGTGGCATAATAGTCGAGGAAGAAGAGCGGCTCGGCGCCCTGGACGATGAGGTCGTTCGCGCACATGGCGACCAGGTCGATGCCGACGCCGTCATGCCGGTCGTGGTCGATGGCGAGCTTCAGCTTGGTGCCGACGCCGTCATTGGCCGCGACCAGCAGGGGGTCGTCATAGCCTGCGGCTTTCAGATCGAAGAAGCCGCCAAAGCCGCCCAGGTCAGCGTCGGCGCCGGGGCGGCGGGTGGCCTTGGCCAGCGGGGCGATGGCGCGGACCAGCGCGTTGCCGGCGGCGATGTCGACGCCAGCCTTGGCGTAGCTGTAGGATTCGGTGTCGCTCATGGTCGAGCCACTAGAACAAGCGAGCGGAAAACGGAACGGGAAATGGGTTGCCGCTTGGCATGGGAAACAAATGCCGCCAAAAGGACGCGCGTGAGCCTGT
>DATEJA010000364.1:0-6783 GCA_035278405.1 Sphingobium sp.
GGCCTGGGCTATATCAACATCAAGGATGGCGTGCCCGGCGGCCCGATCGCCAAGAATCATGGCGAGGAAGCGACCGCCAGGCTGATCGCGGCGCTCGGCCTCGGGCCCAATGACGGCGTCTTCTTCGCCGCGGGCAAGGAAGGCCAGGCGGCCAAGCTCGCGGGCCTCGCGCGCATCCGCGTGGGCGAACAGCTGGACCTGATCGACAAGGATCGGTTCGAACTCTGCTGGATCGTCGATTTCCCCTTCTACGAATATGATGAGGAAACCAAGTCGATCGACTTCGCGCACAACCCCTTCTCCATGCCGCAGGGCGGGATGGAGGCGCTGGAGAGCCAGGATCCGCTGAGCCTCAAGGCCTATCAATATGACATGGTCTGCAACGGCTATGAGATCGCGTCGGGATCGATCCGCAACCAGTCGCCGGAACTGATGGTGAAGGCGTTCGAAAAGGTCGGCCTGTCGCAGCAGGATGTCGAGGAGCGTTTTGGCGGCCTCTACCGCGCCTTCCAATATGGCGCGCCGCCGCATGGCGGCATGGCGGCGGGCGTCGACCGCATCGTGATGCTGCTCTGCGGCGCGCAAAATCTGCGCGAGATCACGCTCTTCCCGATGAACCAGCGCGCCGAGGACCTGCTGATGGGCGCCCCCAGCCCGGCTGAGTTCAAGCAGCTGCGCGAACTCCACATCCGCGTCGTGGAGCCGCAGGCGAAGGCTTGAGATATTCCCCTCCCGCAGGCGGGAGGGGCAAGGGGTGGGCGCGAGCGAAGCGAGCTTCTACCCTGTCCGAGAAGAGTGCCGCTCGCGCGGCATGCCCATCCCCAGCCCCTCCCGCTTGCGGGAGGGGGGTATCTTCGGTGTAGAGGAGATCGGGGGAACGCTCATGCTCGATGAACAGATGTTGCCGGGAAAACCGCCCGCCCTTGCGCGCAGCCTGGGCGTCGCGGGGGTGTTGTTCCTCACTCTGTCCGCGACCACGCCGGCCTCTTCGGTCTTCGTCATCATCCCGGGCATGTTGCAGGAAGCCGGCACCGGCGCGATCTGGGCGATGATCCTGGCCAGCCTGATCTGCGTCACCACCGCCTTCATCTATGCCGAACTCTCTTCCGCCTGGCCGGTGGCGGGCGGCGAATATGTGGCGGTGGCGCAGACATTGGGGCCGATGGCGGGCTTCGTCATGCTGGGCGTCAATGTCTTCAACAATGTGCTGTTTCCACCCGTCGCGGCGCTGGGCATCGCATCGGTCATGGCGACGGTGGTTCCCGGGCTGCCCGCCGTGCCGGTCGCCGTCGCGGTCATGATCGGGGCGACGCTGGTCGCGATCCTCAACATCCGGGTGAACGCCATCATCACCGGCCTCTTCCTGCTGATCGAACTGCTCGCCGTCCTGGTGGTCATGGCGCTGGGCTTCGCCGATCATGCGCGGCCAGCTCTCGAATTCCTCACCCATCCGGTCGCGGTGGCGGGAGAGCGGTGGGCGCCGGCGAGCGCCGCCTCCATCGGTGTCGCAACCACCATCGCGATCTTCGCGCTCAACGGCTATGGCATGTCGGTCTATTTCGGCGAGGAGATGCAGGAGGCGCCCCGGCGGATCGCCCGGACCATCCTGTCCGCCCTCGGCCTCGCCTTGCTGTTCGAGGGCGTGCCGCTTCTCGCGCTGCTGCTGGCGAAGATCGATCTTCGGATATTGCTGAGCGTCGACGATCCCTTCGGCCTGCTGGTGCGGCAGAGGGGAGGCCCTGGCCTGTCGGCGCTGGTGTCGATCGGCATCATGCTCGCCATCGTCAACGCCATCATCGCCTGCGTGCTGGCATGCGCGCGCTTCTTCTATTCCACCGGGCGCGATCGGGCCTGGATCCCGCGCATCGATGACTGGCTGGTGGCCATCCATCCCCGCTTCGATTCGCCCTGGATCGGCACGATCATCGTCGGCGGCCTCGGCACGCTGGCCTGCTTTCTGCCGATGCCGCTGCTGCTGGTGCTGAACGGCACCGGGCTGGTAGCGATCTATGGCGGCATCGCGCTCGCCGCCATGGCCGGCCGCCGCAGCGGCGCGAGCGCGCATGCGCCCTATCGCATGCCGCTCTACCCGATCGCACCCGTCGTGACGCTCCTGGCGCTGGGCTATGTGACATGGACCAGCTGGCTGGATGTGGAGGAGGGGCGGCCCGGCCTGATTGCAACCGCCGCGCAGATCGCGGGTTCGGTTCTGTGGTACAAGCTGGTGCTGTGCCGCAGGGGCCAGTGGAGGGTGCGGATATGACGATTGATCTTGCCGATCATGAAAAGGGCGAAAAGCTCAAGGGCGATTATGAGACGGAGCTGGAAAAGCTCCAGTTGCGCCTTGCCAAGATCCAGGTCGCCCATGTCATCCACGACCGGCGCAGCGTCGTCCTGCTGGAAGGCTGGGACGCGGCCGGCAAGGGCGGGATCATCAAGCGCATGACCGCCGAATGGGACCCGCGCTATTATCGCGTCTGGCCCATCGCCGCGCCGAGCGAGGAGGAACGCGACCGCCATTTCCTCTGGCGCTTCTGGACGCGGTTGCCCGCCGGCAAGCATATCGCGATCTTCGACCGCAGCTGGTACGGCCGCGTGCTGGTGGAGCGGGTCGAGGGCTTCTGTTCCAAGGCGGAGTGGAAGCGCGCTTATGACGAGATCAACGCCTTCGAGAAGCAGCAGATCGACGCCGGCACCAATATCGTCAAGCTGTTCGTCCACATCACCCAGGAAACGCAGGACGAGCAGCTGGCGCAGCGGCTCGACACGCCCTGGAAGCGGTGGAAGACCGGGCCGGAAGATTATCGCAACCGGGCGCGGCGGGCCGATTATCTGGACGCCATGCACGACATGTTCGCCAAGACCGACAGCAAGGCGGCGCCCTGGCACGTCATCGACAATAATCATCGCAAGGCTGGCCGTATCGCTGCGCTGAAATATGTGGCCAAGCGGCTGGAAAAGCTGGTGCCGATGGATTTCCCCGACGCCGACCCTGAAACTGTGAAGCTGGCGGCGCAGGCCTTCGGCTACCGGCAGATCTGAAAAAAACGTCGTAAAATAAGGCGTTTTCATCAAACTGTCATAAAAGCCTAACCGCGCGTTTACCATTACGGCCCTAACCGGCGGTCATGAACGCACCGCAGTTTCTCGCCCCCTCTCCGCCACGCCCGGCCATGCGGGAGGGCTTGCCTTTCGTCGCGGAGAGCCCGACCATCGGATTGGGCAGGCCCTTGAGCGAGGCGGTCGACCATTTCCAGCACGACCCCGCGCTGCGGATGCTGCCGGTGCTGGATGGCGATGGCCGACCGGCGGGCGCCATTTATGAGCGCGACATGCGCCAGATCCTTTTCAATCCCTTCGGCCACGCGTTGCTGCGCAATCCCAGCTTCGGCGGGCGGCTGGACGGCCATGTCCGCCGCTGCGCCTCGGTCGAGCGCAGCGCGACGATCGAGGCGCTGATCGATCTCTACGCCGCCCAAGGGCGCGGTTGCGAGGGGCTGATCGTGGTCGAGGCGGGCCGCTATGCCGGCGTGGTCGGCGGCCAGCTTCTCTTAAAACTGGCGGCCGAGCGGGACGCGCGGGTGGCGATCGCGCGCGTGGAGCGGTTGGAACGGGTGACGCGGGAAAGCACCAGCTTCCGCCGCGACATCGAAGCGCTGATCGCCGACCTGGTCGGCATGGCGGACATGCTTTCGCGGCTGGCGGCCGAGGCGGCGGAGCGCGCTGGCCACAACGGCCACGCGTCGGCCGGCATGGCGGTGGCGGCAGCGCAGACGGCCGACAATCTGGCTGGCATCGCAGCCTCGGGCAAGGAATTGGGGCAGCTGTTCCATTCCGTCGAGGAGGAGGTGCGCGCCGCCGGCGCCGCGATCCGATCGGCGGTGGAGCAGACCCGGCTGGGGTCGGTCCATACCCAGGCGTTGAGCGTCCAGGCGAACGGCATCGGCGAAGTCACGGCGCTGATCGACGCGATCGCGCGGGCGACCTCCACGCTGGCCCTCAACGCCGGCATCGAGGCGGCGCGCGCCGGCGAGGCGGGGCAGGGCTTTGCCGTGGTCGCGCGCGAAGTCAAAACACTTGCCGGCCAGACCCGCGAGGCGGCGGCGGAGATTGCCAGCCGGATCGAGCATATCCGCGCGACCGTCGATCATGTCGCCCAGGGCCACGCCCATATGGACGCGGCGATCGCGACGGCGGATCGGCTGTCGGCGTCGGTGTTCGACGCGGTGGCGCGGCATGGCGCCTTCAGCCGCGCGGTCGCCGGCAGCGTCGCCGAAGCGGGCCAGTCGACCCAGCATATCCGTGTGAGCGCCGCCCAGATCAGCGACAATGCCGGGGCGGCGGTCGACGGCGCGCGCGACATGCGTCAGGCGGCCACCCGTCTGGCGGAGGAAGCGCACCGGCTCGATGCGCGGGCGAGCGTCTTCATCCGGGCGATCCAGCTGGACTGATCTTGCCTCCCGCACAAACGGCTGGCTTCGGCCGAGAATGGCGCTACCCTCCCCATCACAAGACAAGGAGAGGACTGCCATGCTCGTCATGTTCGTGGGCGCCGACCGCACCGAAACCGCCATCAACGCCGCGCAGGTCACCTTCGTCTCGTCGGTGAACGACGGCACGCGAATCCGGTTCGGCGAGGGACGCAGCGTGACGGTGGTGGAACCGATCGGCGAGGTGATGGAAAGCCTCAACCGCGCGCTGCGCCCGCACGAATAGCGCGCGTGCCCCCTCGCGGGCTTGCCTCGCGTCCCCGCGCTGGCCATGGTCCGGCGCGAAAGGGAGAGGCGATGGACCGCGACTTGGGCGCCTATGACTATATCATCCTGGGCGGGGGCAGCGCCGGCTGCGTGCTCGCCAATCGCCTCAGCGCCGATCCGGCGACGCGCGTGCTGCTGCTGGAGGCGGGCGGCAAGGATGACTGGCTGTGGATCAAGGTGCCGGTCGGCTATCTCTATTGCATGGGCAATCCGCGCACCGACTGGTGTTTTCAGACGCAGGCGGAAAGCGGGCTCGGCGGCCGGGCGATCGCCTATCCGCGCGGCCGGGTGATCGGCGGCTGCTCCTCGATCAACGGCATGATCTACATGCGCGGCCAGGCGGCGGACTATGACGGTTGGCGCCAGGCGGGCAATATCGGCTGGGGCTGGGACGACGTGCTGCCCTGGTTCCGGCGCGCGGAGGATCATTTCGGCGGCGAGAGCGAGGCGCATGGCGCGGGCGGTGAGATAAGGGTCGAGCGGCAGCGGCTGCGCTGGGACTTGCTCGAGCATTTTCGCGAAGCCGCGGCGCAATATGGCGTCCCCCATACCGATGACTTCAATCGCGGCGACAATCTGGGTTCGGGCTATTTCGAGGTGACGCAGAAGCGGGGCCGGCGCTGGAGCGCGGCCGATGCCTTTCTGCGCCCGGCGCTGCGGCGGCCCAATCTTCGCGTGGTGACCGGGGCGATCATCGACCGGCTGACGCTGCGCGAGGGCCGCGCGGAGAGCGTCCATTTCCGGCTGGACGGGGAGGCGTGCCGCGCGCGGGCACAGGGCGAGATCATCCTGTCGGCCGGGGCGATCGGAACGCCTGCCATCCTCCAGCGGTCGGGCATCGGCGATGGAGAGAAGCTGACGGCGCTGGGGATCGCGCCGGTGCATCATCTGCCCGGCGTGGGCGAAAATCTGCAGGATCATCTGCAGATCCGCTGCGCCTATCGGGTGCAAGGCGTGACGACGCTCAACGCGCGGGCGCGGTCATTGCTGGGCAAGGCCTGGATGGGGATGGAATATCTCGCCAACCGTTCGGGGCCGCTGGCGATGGCGCCCAGCCAGTTGGGGATGTTCGTCAAGTCGCATCCACGCTTTGCCACCGCCAATCTCGAATATCATGTCCAGCCGCTGAGTCTGGCGGCCTTTGGCGGCGCGCTGGATTCCTTTCCCGCCTTCACCGCGAGCGTGTGCAACCTGCGCCCGCAAAGCCGGGGCAGCGTGTGGATCGCTTCGCCCGATGCCGCAGAAGCGCCGGCGATCCGCCCCAATTACCTCGCCGAAGCGGAAGACCGGCAGGTCGCGGTGGAGGCCGTGCGCGTCACCCGCGCGATTGTCGGCCAGCCGGCGCTGGCCCCCTATGCGCCCGAAGAATTCAGGCCGGGCCCGGAGCGCGACACGGACGAGGCGATATTGGAAGGGGTGGGGCAGATTGCCAGCAGCATCTTCCATCCCGTCGGGACGGCGGCGATGGGCGTCGGATCGCGCGCGGTGGTCGACGCTGGCCTGCGGGTGCATGGCGTCGCCGGGCTGCGCGTGGTGGATGCGTCGGTGATGCCGACGATCACCTCGGGCAACACCAATGCGCCGGTGATGATGATCGCGGAAAAGGCGGCGGCGATGATCCGCGCGGCGGCACGGGGATGAGTCGGCGCGAGGTGCCGGATTACTCCGGATAGGCAATCGCCATCACCTCATATTCCTTCTCCCCCGCCGGCAGCATCACGCGGCGCAGGTCGCCGATCGCTGCGCCGCGCAGCGCGCGCGCGATGGGCGATCCCCAGCCGATGCGCCCGGCGCTCGCATCCGCTTCGTCATTGCCCACGATCGTCACGGTGCGATGATTGTCATCCTCGTCGGCGATAGTGACGGTCGCGCCGAAGAAGACCTTGCCACGGTCGGGCTGCTGGCGCGGGTCGACGACCTTGGCATCCTTCATCTTCTTCGACAGGCGGCGCAACTGGCCGTCAATCTCGCGCATGCGCTTGCGGCCATAGAGATAGTCGCCATTCTCGCTGCGGTCGCCATTGCC
>DATEJA010000365.1:0-5261 GCA_035278405.1 Sphingobium sp.
TCCGGTGCTTGGCCATGGGTCAGGTGATCGGCGCCCTGTCGGGATCGCCGGCCGCCATCGCGCGCCTGTAGGCCGGCCGTTGCGCGATCCGGTCGACCCAGGCGCGGATGTGCGGATAGGCGTCCAGCGAACTATGGCTGAAGTCCCGCATGGTGGTCAGGGGAAAGGCCATCATGATGTCGGCGGTGGTGAAACTGTCGCCCGTGAACCAGGGCACCTGCGCCAGCCGCGCGTCGGCCAGGGCGAAGCCGCGATCGCTGCGATAGCCCACCGCCTTGCGGACGGGTTCGGCGAGGCCCAGCGCCTGCACCACCATGACCAGCATTTCGCTGGGCATCAGCGTGCCATTGGCGAAATGATACCAGAACAGCCAGTCGGGATAGGCGGCGTCCTCCACCTGGGGCACCAGCCGCCCGCCGCCCTTGCGGTGGACGAGATATTCCATGATCGCGCCCGTTTCCGCGAGCGAGATCCCGTCCACCTCGATCACCGGAGCCAGGCCCATCGGGTGCAACGCCTGATATTCGGCCGGCGCGCCCCGGGTTTCTGCCGATCGCTGGTAACGGCGCAGCGTATAGGGCAGGCCCAGTTCCTCGCACAGCCAGATGATCCGTTCGGACTGCGAGACGCCGAGATGGTGAATGGTGAGCATTGGCCTCTCCTAAACTTGTGTCCCTGTGGGCCGGGTGCACAGGCGCACGCCCGGCGCTGCGTCTTCAGAAGGTGATCGCTGCCTCCATATGGTCCTCCTTCGATAGCGTATCGCGGCGGCCTCATGGGGTGATGATCGTCTTCAGGACCCCGGCTTCCCCGTCGGTGGAGATGCGATAGGCCTCGACGCCGCTTTCCAGGTCGACCCGATGCGTGATCATCCGTTCGGGCCGCAGCTTGCCCTCGCGGATCAGGGGGATCGACTGGTGCCAGAATTGGGAGCTGGAACAGAGCGCCGGCTTGAACACGATGTTGCGCAGGAGCGCGTCCATGAGAGGGAAGGGGAAGGCCTCGGCGAAGTTGGAGCCGATCATCGACACGATGCCGCCGCGCCGCACCGCCTTGATGCACTGATGGACCGCGGCATCCGCCCCGGCCGCCTCGATCGCGCTGTCGGCGCCCAGGCCATTGGTGAGGTCCATGATCATGTCGAGCGCGGCGTCGGCCGGAACCGGGATCGCGCCCATTTCCCGTGCGATCTCCATGCGCTCCTGCCGTCGCCCGCCGACCGCGATGACCCGCGCGGCACCGAAGTTGAGCGCGATCTCCACCGCCGTCAGGCCGATCGGCCCCAGCCCGACGACGACCACGGTCTGCCCCGGCTTTACTTCCGCATTATGTACCCCCAGCCAGGCGGTGGGCACCATGTCGGTCAGCATCAGCGCCTGGTCATGGGAAATGCCCTCGGGGATCTTCATCGCATTGGTGTCGCCATGGGGCACGACGAAGGCTTCGGACTGCAGCCCTTCATAGCCCCAGCCGATGCCATAGCTTTGCAACTGGTAGAATTTCTCGCACTGCATGACATTGCGCGACAGGCATTGGCGACATTCGCCGCAGCCGATCGCGGCCGACACGATGACCTCGTCGCCCGGCTTGAGCGTGCGGACGGCCGATCCGACCTCCATCACCTCGCCCACGGCCTCATGCCCGACGGAAAAGTCGCAATGGGGCATATGGCCCGCATAGATGTGAAGGTCGCTGCCGCAGATGCTGCATCCGGTCATCCGGACCAGGATGTCCGATGGATCCTTGATCTGCGGGTCGGGCAGCGTCTCATAGCGGATATCGCGGGCGCCGTGATAATAAAGACCCTTCATGCATGCCTCTCAACTCATGAATGAAATCGGGTCGGGTCCGGCTATTTTTTGATTGTGCCGGGCCCGACCATGTATCGCAGATGCTGAGGTCGGCTGGAGCAACCGACTTCAGTCCTTCCTCTTCAGGCAGCCATCAGCAGGAATTGGGTGCGCCGCACGAAGTTCATATTGTCGTAGAAGAGATGCTGGTTCGCGGTTTCCATGTCACGGAAAATCCGTTCGAGCGCGCAGGGATGGATGGCCTGCGATCCCGCCCAGCTGAAGCAGAAGCGGATGACTTCCATCGCGACCCGATGGGCATAGCAGGTCGCCTGGTTGAGCCGGAGATAATCGGCGACCGGCGGCGGCGCATCATGCTCTGCGGCATAGGCTGCGGTCTTGGCGAAGATGTCGCGGACATGGCTGCGCGCCGCTTCCAGCGCGGATTCGTGGAAGGCATAGCCATATTGGAACATCTGCTGATTGCCGATCGGTTCGGAATGGCCCATGCGCGCGCGCTTGGGCGCCATCGCGCGGATTTCGTCGAGCGCGCGCTGGGCCGCGCCCAGGGGGAAGCCCGCCTGCCCGATGGCGATGAGGCCGCCGACACCGAAATGGCCAAGCGGCTTGTTGCGCTTCACCTCATCGCCATTCAGCAGGAAGGTGAAGCCTTCCGGCACGAAGGTTTCGACCACGTCGAAATCGTAGCTGCCCGATCCCTTGAGGCCCATGACATCGCCCCAGTTGCCACGCAGTTCGACCTTGTCGCGAGGGACGAAGACGATCCGGCGCAGCGGGATGCCGCCCGGGCCGAGCAGCGGTTCACCCGCTTCGTCCAGCACCGGCGCGTTGCCCGCGACCCAATTGGCATGGCCGATGCCGCTGCCGAAGCGGAAGCGGCCTTCGAAGATGTAGCCACCCTCGGTCGGCTTGATCGTGCCGCCGCCGGCGGAAAAGGCGCCGGCCAATATCGCCTTGCCATCGCCGAAAATCTGCTGGGCAGCTTCGTCCGACACATAGGTGGCCGCGCTGGCCGCAACGGTAGCGTTCACCAGAGCGACCCAGCCGGCCGCGACATTGGCCCGCGTGATTTCTTCGAAGACTTCGAGCGCGGTCAGCACATCGACATCGCTGCCGCCCAGTTCACGGGGCAGCATCATGTCGAAAATGCCCGAATCCTTGAGCGCGGTGACGACGGGCTCGGTCACGGTTCCGCTACGCTCGATATTCTCCGCTTCGGCGTCGATCAGGTCGAACAGCGCGCGCGCCCGGTCCGGCAGGCTCTGCGCCGCGATGGAGTCGGTTCCCCCGACTTCGGCTAGGTTTGCGTTTGATTTCATGACGATGGAGAGCCTTTCGGATTTTTACGACAGATTGACATATAGCATTGCCGGCTGCCGCGTAAAGGGATAGGCAGGAAGCCGTGCCGGCCGTCCTGCAGGCAGACTTCGCGTGGCAAGGCAAAAGCCGCCACCGGACAGAGGCTTGTCTGAACAGAAGGGACGCAGATCGTGCACATGTCGGAGAGGATCAGATGACGGTGGATGCAATCGAATCGATCAGGGCGACGGTCAATTTCCAGCAGGACCGGGTGGACGCGGGGACCTATTCCCATTGGGATCCCAGCATGACGAAGTTGAAACTGCGGCCCACGGAAATCGACATCATCAACATGCGATCGCTGCCGGTGCCGCCTGCGCTGGACCGCGAAGGTTTTACCGTGGCGCGTCATGCGGTGGAGGGAGACTGGACCGACCAGGATTGGGTGCAGGGCGGCTATGTCGCATCCTGCCTGGATCTCGTCAAAGAACTGACGGGCGCCAAGCACACGCTCGCCATCTATTATCCGCTGATCCGGAACGTGGAGAACAGGGAGGGCGAATATGAAACCGCCCGGTTCATCCACATGGATTCGCCCCGTGCCGAATATCGCGCCCTCGCGGAAACGATCGCGCGGGAGCAGGGGCATGAACTGAAGCGGGGCGCGGTCTACAATGTCTGGAAGGCCCTTTCCCCGCCGCCGCAAAGCCAGCCGCTCGCCGTGGCGGACCGGCGCGATGTCGGCATGGAAGACTTTGTGCGGGGCATGAACGTGGCGGGCGGGTCGTTCGTCGAAGCGCCGTTCCTGGGCGTCGCGGAACCCGCCAAGCCGATCAGCATATATTATGCGCCGGACCTGCGGATCGACGAGTCGCTGGTCTTCCTGTCCGCCGATTTCGATCCCGACAGGCCGCTGGGGTGCCCGCACACCGCGATCGTGCCGCCGGCGGGCACCGCCGGGCTGGTCCCGCGCAAGAGCGTGGAAGCGCGGGTGATCGCCCTGTTCGACTGACCGGCGAAGAGAGGGAAGGTGCCGCTGCCCTATGGCGCGGCACCATGTCAGTGCTCCCGGAAGGACAGCCACAGCATCTGGGTCAGCGGCTCGAAGGCATATTGCAGCGCCGTCCGCTTGCGCAGCGGGATGAGCGCCTGCACCGGCATGCCCGCGCGTAGGGCGAAGCTGCGTCCCCGCACCTGACGGATCGCCTCCAGTTCCTGGGGCGGCACCGTGATCTCTGCGGTATAATAGGAAATACCGCTCTTTTCGTCCTGGAAACTGTCGGCCGAGAGGCGCGTCATCCGCCCCCGCATGATCGGCAGGTCACGCTCATGCAGGCTGGTGAAGCGGATTTGCGCTTCCTGGCCGGTCCTCAGGTCATCGACATCGTCGGGCGAGATGCGCGCTTCGATCACCAGGCCCGCCTTGTCGGGGACGATGTCCATCAGCTTCTGCCCGGGAGAGATCACCCCTCCGACAGTGAAGACATTGAGCCCGACCACGGTGCCCGTCGCTGGCGCGCGGATCTGCAGCCGGGCCAGCTGGTCCTTGGCCGCGCGATATTTGGGCAGGATTTCGTTGAGCGAAAATTCGACGTCGCGCAGTTCGGACGCGGCGCGTTCCTTATAGGCCTTGGTCGCCTCCAGCGCTTTCAGCCGATTTTCGCTGGCCTCCGCCGTCGACCGTGCGATGCTGGCGGAATATTGGCCCTTCTGCCCCAGCAGGTCGGCCCGCGCCCGCTCCAGCGCGCGCATCCGCGACTTTGACACATAGCCCTTTTCGGCGACGTCCCGCAGGCTGTCCAGTTCCTCGGTGATGAGGCGCGCCTGTTCGGCCGAGGCGTCCAACTGCGCATGAAAGCCGCGCTTGGTCTCCTGGACCTGCGCCGCTTCCTCGTGCAGCGTGCCGGTCTGGGCCGCCAGAACCGCCGCGCGCGCGTTGAACTGGGTCGTCTGGAGCTGGACGGCTTCCTGCGCATCCTGCCTGTCCTGCCCGGTGAGCGAGGCGAATTCGGGAGGCCAGTGGATGGCGGTTCCCAGCTGCTCGGCAATGAGGCGGGCGCGCTGCGCCTTGAGTTCGATCAGTTGCGCGCCATACATGCGGGCCTGCGCCCTCACTTCGGCGGCGGCCAGTTCCATGAGCGGCTGGCCGCG
>DATEJA010000366.1:0-2249 GCA_035278405.1 Sphingobium sp.
CTCCGCCAGCACGCCCAGCGCCAGCGCGGAAAAGGGCGTCTCGCTCGCCGGACGGATCACCCCGGTGCAGCCCGCCGCCCAGCCCGGCCCCGCCTTGCGCGTGATCATCGCGCTCGGGAAATTCCAGGGCGTGATCGCGGCAAAGACGCCGATCGGCTCCTTCTGCACGATGATGCGCCGGCCCGGCAGATGGTTGGGGATGGTGTCGCCATAGACGCGCTTCGCCTCTTCCCCGAACCATTCGATGAAGCCGGCGGCATAGGCGATCTCGCCCTTCGCCTCGGCCAGCGGCTTGCCCTGCTCGGTGGTGAGGATGAGGGCCAGGTCGTCCTGATTTTCCATCATCAGCTCATAAAGCCGCCGCAGGATAGCCGCGCGCTCCTTGCCCGTCTTCGCGCGCCAGGCGGCCTGCGCGTCATAGGCCGCGTCGATCGCACGAGCCACTTCCTCGCGCGACAATGCGGGAACATGGCCGATCAGTTCGCCGGTCGCGGGATTGGTGACGGCCGTCGTCTTGCCGCCCGCCGCGTCCACCCATTCGCCGCCGATCAGGCATTGCTGCTTGAAAAGGCTCTGGTCCTTGAGGCCGGAAAGGCCCTTCTGCGCCGTCATGCTGCTGTTCCTTGCTCGTCGAAGCGGACCACCAGCCGCGCGACGCTGCCGTCGTGCAGCCGGTCGAACCCGGCGTTGATGTCATTAAGGGAGATGGTGCCGCTCAACAGCCGGTCAACCGGCAGACGGCCTTGGCGGTAGAGCGCGATATAGCGCGGCAGGTCGCGCACCGGAACGCAGGTGCCGATATAGCTGCCTTTCAGCGTCCGCTCCTCCGCCACCAGCCCGACGACATTGACGCCCAGCGCCGCGTCCGGCGGCGGCAGGCCCGCCGTCACGGTCGTCCCGCCGCGCCGCGTCATCGCATAGGCATTTTCCAGCGCCCGCACGACGCCCGCAAATTCGAAGGCGAAATCCGCGCCGCCATTGGTCAGCGCCTTCACCTCCGCCACCGCATCGACATAGGCCGGGTTGATCGTCGCCGTCGCGCCCAACTCTCGGGCAAGGTTCAGCTTATCTTCCGAAAGATCGACGGCGATGACCTGCGCCGCCCCCGCCGCGATCGCGCCCAGCAGCGCGGCGAGGCCGACGCCGCCCAGGCCGATGATGACCATCGACTGGCCCGGCTGCACCTTGGCGGTATTCACCACCGCCCCCACCCCGGTCAGCACCGCGCAGCCGAACAGGGCGGCAATGTCCAGCGGCAGGTCCTTGTCCACCTTCACCAGCGATCGGCGCGACACGACGGCATGGTCGGCAAAGGCGGAACAGCCCAGATGATGATGGACCAGCGCCCCGTCCCCGCCATCATGCAGGCGACATTCGCCCGACAGGAGCATGCCCTTGCCATTGGCCGCCGCGCCCGGCTCGCAGAGCGCCGGCCGGCCTTCCGAACAGGGCAGGCAATGGCCGCAGCTCGGCATGAATACCATCACCACATGATCGCCGGGCGCCAGATCGTCGACATGGTCGCCGACGGCGACGACCACGCCCGACGCCTCATGCCCGATCGCCATCGGCATCGGCCGGGGCCGGCTGCCGTTGATGACGGACAGGTCGGAATGGCACAGGCCCGCCGCCGCGATTCGCACCAGCACCTCGCCCGGTCCCGGCGCGTCGAGATCCAGCGTCTCGATCCGCAGCGGCCGCGATTCGGCATAAGGATGGCTGGCCCCCATTTCGCGCAGGACAGCGGCTCTAATCTTCATCTTTCTCATCCTCCGTCCGGTCCGCTCTGCCCGCGTTTTTCACGGCATGGCGGCGGGTCCGACATTGTTGGCGCTTGACGATTGGTAGCACAGTCCAGTAATGCAAGTCACTACGGCAATCAGCCTTGAACGCCATTTTTGGGTGAGGAACGGGGTAGGCAGGCATGTCCAGGGAAGCGGATCAGCGTTCATCGCGGGGCCTGCGCGGCGACTATGCCGCGCTCCGTTCCATCACGACGCGCTGGAAGGACAATGATGTCTACGGCCACGTCAACAATGTCGAATATTACAGCTATTTCGACACGGCGGTGAACGCGATGCTGATCGAAAAGGGCCTGCTCGACCCGCAGACCAGCCCCGTCATCGGCCTGGTCGTCGAAACCGGCTGCCGCTACTTCGCGCCGATCAGCTTCCCCGAGACCATCGACGCCGCCGTCCGCGTGGCGAAGCTCGGCACGTCGAGCGTCCGCTACGAAATCGGCCTGTTCA
>DATEJA010000367.1:0-4426 GCA_035278405.1 Sphingobium sp.
GCCCTTGAGGCCGTTATCCTCCGGCTTGATGAGGCGGGCGTCATATTCCTCGACATCGCCGCGCGCCATGATCCAGTCGCGGCGCAGTTGCGGCAGGCCGGCCATGATGTCGATGCGCGCATCGGGATCGGTATAGGGGCCCGACGTGTCATAGACGCGGACCGGCGGCTCGCCGCTGCCCGGCTCCAGGTCGATCTCGCGCATGGCGACCTTCAGGGGGCCGACATGGATCTTGCGGCTGCCACGGATCGGGCCGGTGGTGACGCGCATTTCGGTGCGGGCGGGAATGTCGGCCATATTCTTTCCTTTCAGGCGATGACGGTGGCGCGGCCGGTGAGGCCGGCGAGAAACAGGAGGATGCCGAGCAGGATCGAAACGATCGCCCAGCCGCGAGTGAAATGGAGCGACCAGAAGCCGATCCGCAGGAGCGGCCCCGGCACCGAGAGCAACAGCGCGCCTTCGACCAGCGCGACATAACCGATCGCCGAAACGACGATGGAGAGCGGGTCGCGCCAGATGCTGTGGATCAGCACCAGTGCGGTGCCGACCGCGAAGACGGGAAAGCCCAGCGCCATGACGAGCCCGGGCGAACGCTCCAGATCCTCCATCATCGCGCGCCAGCGTTGCGGCGCGGTGAGGCCGCCGATGCCGATGACGATCATGTAGAGGCCGATGGCTTCGGCAAGGCGCAGGGTCAGGACGGAAATCGTCGTCATGGCAGTCCGTCCTCCTCCTCTTTCGCGCGGGGCGCGGGACGGGTGCGGATTGCCTCTGACAAGCCGTCCCTCCCTACGCCGGTCTTATCCGGATCAGGTTCAGCGGGTCGCGGCCACATCAGCCGCCTCTCAACCGTCTATGGACGGTCCCCCGGGGATGGACCTGCGTGTAGCCGATGCGCGGCCAAAGCGGAAGCCCCCTCTGGATGCTGGACAGGAGGGGGCGGTTTCCGCTTTTATGTCCCCCATGAAGCATCCCGATCTGTCCACCAAGGAAGGACGCAAGGCGCATCGCCACGCCATGCGCATGGTCGCGGTCAGGCCGCGCCGCTGGGGACTGTGGCTGCTGACGGCCGGGTTCCTGCTGGTGCTGACGCCATCGGCGCTGGACGTGCACAGCCTGATGGGCCTCTGGCCGCCGATGCTGGGCGCGATCTGCGTGATCGTCGGCGTGCCGCTGCTGGTGGCGAGTGTGGTGCTGAAACGGCGCTATGCGCGGCTGCGGGTCGACGGCCAGGCGCTGGTGGGGCGAGTCAGGGGGTAAGGGGAGCGCGGACCTTGCTCCCTTTCCCTTGAAGCGGAGAGGGGAACGGCCATATCGCCACACTCCGCTGTCAATCCTGCACCGCCCCAAACAGCAATTTCATCCCCGTTCGCGGGCGGATGGTGAGGCGGCTGATCGGTTCGGGCTTGAACCCGGCCGGCACCGACAGGCGGTAGCGGCGCAGGACGCTGGCGATCACGGTCATCACCTCCTGCTGGGCGAAGCCGGCGCCGATGCAGACGCGGGGACCCCGGCCGAAGGGGAACCAGGCCTGTTTCACCATGTCGGCATTGGCGGGGTCGTCGAAACGGTCGGGGTCGAAGCTGTGCGGGCAGGACCAGTTATCCTTGTTCCGCTGGGTGAGCCAGGGCGCGACCACCAGCATCGCGCCCTCCTCCAGGCTCTTGTCGCGCATGGGCATCGGGCAAGGCACTTCCCGGGGCAGGAAGGCGACCGGCGGATAAAGGCGCAGCGTTTCGCGGAAGATGTTGCGCACCACGCCCATGTCCTTGAGCATGGCGGCGCTGAGCACGGCGTCCCCGGCGACCTGCGCCACCTCGGCCCGGGCCGCCGTCTGGATATGGGGACATTCGGCAAGCATGTAGAGCGCCCAGGTCATGGTGCTGGCGGAGGTTTCGTGGCCGGCGAGGAAGACGGTCGAAACCTGATCCATCACCTGCTGCAGGGTGAAGGGCGCCCCGGTTTCCGGATGCTTCGCCTCGATCAGCGACTGGAGAATGTCCCGGTGGGGTGCCTGGCCGTGCCGGTGAAACCCTTCATGGCGGGCCTCCACGATCGGGCGGAAGACGTCGTGGATCGCCTTGGCGGGTTTGAGCGAGCGCTTTTCGAACCAGCGGGCGGGCGCGCCATAGAGGCGCAGCATCGAGGCGCTGTGGGCGAGCCGCTGAAACTTGCCGAAGGCGGTGTGGATGATGTTGGAGCGTCGTTCGTCGAGCGCCTCCGAAAAGAGCGTGCGGAAGATGATGTCGGCCGCGACATGGGTCATCATCGGGTCTATGTCGACGGGCCCGGCTTTGTCGGCGGCGTCGAGGCGGGCGAGCAGATCATCGGCCGCCGCCACCATCAGCGGCATCGACCGGCCGAGCGCCGTGTGCGCGAAGGCGGGGTTCACCATCGCGCGCTGGCTTTCCCAATCCTCGCCATTGGCCGAAAAGACGCTGTTGCCGATCAGCGGCGATAGGTTGCGGACCAGTTCGCGATGCTTGGGAAAGGCCGTGCCGCCGCGCAGGACCTGGTCGACCAGCGGCAGTTCGTTGGCGATATACATGGTCTGGCCGGGCATGCGGATCTCGCCCAGCTTCATCGTATAGCTTTTTTCGAACAGCACGTGGATCCAGCTGTGCCAGCCGCGCAGGAAACGCTTGGCAAGGCCGCGCTTGGTGCGGGGCGGTTCGGGATAGGGCGGGGTGAAGGGCTCCGTCACGGGATGGTCCTGAACTGCGCGATGGCTTCGTCGATGGTGCGCCGGCCGGCGGTCAGGCTGACATAGTCGACCGGCGAGAGGCGATCGCCCACGCGCAGATAGTCGAAATGCGCCTCATATTTGTTCGACCAGCCGCTATGGTAATTTTCCGGATCGTAGAAGAGGTGAAAGCGCGGCGAGAGCAGGTCGACGCGCGCGGCGCATCGGTCCGAGACGAGGCGGATCGGGTGGACGTCGTGATAGGCCGCGCCGTCCGCCGGCGCCGAGAAGTCGACCAGGCGAAAGCGCTTGTCATCGAGCGCCTTCAAATCCTGATGATACCAGCGCGCATCCTTGCGCAGCGCGATCACCGGGACGACCTGGCCCAGGGTGAGGACGGTGAAACTGTCCGGAAGCGGCCGGTCGCCGCGCATCTCCAGGATGCGGCGCAGCACGCTCATCGCATAGATGGTGCCGTTGCTGTGCGAGGCGAAGATGACCTCGTCATAGGGGCCATCCATTTCCGCGACGATGCGGGCGGCGAACTGGTCGAGCCGCTCGTTCATGTCCGCGCCGGGGCCATCCGCCGCGACCGTGTGATTATAATACATGAAGCGCAGCAGCCAGGGCACGATCAGCTTGTTGAGCAGGCGGCCCGACAGAGCCGTGCTGAGGCCGATGCCGATGAGCGCGCTGGCCCATAAGGGGAGGAGCAGCGAGAACAGCAGCGCCGGGACGAGCGCCAGCGCCAGCGGGATCAGCACGGCCAGCAGCGGCGGATAGAGGATGGTGATGACCGGGCCCTGGCGCAATTTCCGCATGCGGGCGAACTGCATGTGCCGGGCATGGGCGCTGTAGGTCGCGATCGAGCGCCAGGCGAGCAGCAGCGGATTGCGGATCCACACCTTGCCGACCAGATCCTCCCAGCGCAGGAACTCATAGTCGGTTTCCACGCCCGCGCCGTGATTGAAGACGGTCCAGATCGCCGACGATGCAGGGCCGGCACGGCGCGCGCTGACCTCAACGCTCTCGCCCGAAAGGCGCGAATAAGTCTCCGCCTGTTCCCGATACATCTGGTGGTAGAACCGCACCCCGCGCGGATCGAAACCGCCAAGGTAGAAGACTTTACGCTTGAACTTTTCCATGGCCCCTGTCCACATCGGGCCATGACGACACCCGAACGCGATTACTGCTATTTCATAGACCACCGCAAATACAACCGAAACATCGGCTGCCGGCGCCACGACAATGCGTATGGCATCAATGGCGGCGGCAGCGAGCGGGATCGGTGGCGCGCGGACCTGGCCTTCTACCGGCACATGAAGGGGGAAGGCGATCCGATGGCCCTGCCCGCGCTGCTCGCCTGCCTAGCTTTCGGCTGGTTCTGCTGGAATTATCATGAGGGCAAGGGACTGTGGCGGGGGCAGCTCTTGCGCCGCTTCGCGAAAGCGCCGAAGTGAGCGGCATGACACAGCCCAAGCATGTTTCCATAGGGCCGGTGACGATCGGCAACGACCGGCCCTTCGTCCTCATCTCCGGCCCCTGCCAGATCGAAAGCCGCGACCATGCGATGAGGATGGCGGAGACGCTGGCTGGGATCGCGGCATCGGCGGGGGTGCCGTTCATCTTCAAATCCTCCTTCGACAAGGCGAACCGCACGTCGGTGGCGGGCCAGCGGGGCGTCGGCATCGACGCGGGGCTGGCCATCCTGGCCGAGGTGAAGGCGGCCCTGGGCTGCCCGGT
>DATEJA010000368.1:0-14412 GCA_035278405.1 Sphingobium sp.
GCAGGCCAGCGCCAGCTTCTTGCGCAGCTTGCAGATGAAGACGTCGATGATCTTGAGTTCGGGCTCGTCCATGCCGCCATAAAGGTGGTTGAGGAACATTTCCTTGGTCAGCGTCGTGCCCTTGCGGAGCGAAAGCAGCTCCAGCATCGCATATTCCTTGCCGGTCAGGTGGACGCGATTGCCGTCCACTTCCACGGTCTTGGCGTCCAGGTTGACGGCGAGCTTGCCGGTGCGGATGACCGACTGCGAATGGCCCTTCGAGCGGCGCACGACCGCGTGGATGCGGGCGATCAGTTCTTCGCGGTGGAAAGGCTTGGTCACATAATCATCGGCGCCGAAGCCGAAGGAGCGCACCTTGCTGTCCATCTCCGCAATGCCCGACAGGATCAGCACCGGCGTCTGCACCTTGGCCGCGCGGAGCTTCTTGAGCACGTCATAGCCGTGCATGTCCGGCAGATTGAGGTCCAGACAGATGATGTCGTAATCGTAGAGCTTGCCCAGATCCAGGCCTTCTTCGCCCAGGTCGGTCGTATAGACGTTGAAGCCTTCGGTCGTGAGCATCAGCTCGATCGCCTTGGCCGTGGTCGGTTCGTCTTCGATTAGCAGAACGCGCATGTGAAGCCCCTGTCCTTGCAGATCCCGTCAACCCCTCAGAACGGCGTCTGCTCCAATTCATTAACCAAAAAACTTCTGAAGGACAAAGGTTAATTTTTAGATAACTCTGTGAATCCAATGAGTCGCTGGATATTGAATCTATTTACAAGGGCTTACCGGAAAAAAGATTCATCCGAGTCAATATAGATTCGAGCGCGCAACGATCAGTCAGCAGCCGTGGTTCTGCGCGAGGAAATCCAGCAGCGCCTCGACCCGCGCCGGGCGCAGGCGCGAGGGCGGCGTGACCAGGTGGAGGCCCAGCGGGGCGGGTCGCCAATCGACCAATATCTCCTCCAGCGCGCCCGATTTGAGGTCGTCGCCGACGATGAAATCGGGCAGCCGGGCGATCCCCACCCCCAGGCGAAGGGCGGGCAGCATCGCCTCCCCGCTGTTGACGGTGATGCGGGCGCGGACCTGCACCGCGACATTCTGCTGCCCCGGGCCCGAGAAGCGCCACACGTCGGGCGTGGGGACATTGGAGTAGCAGAGGCAGTCGTGGCGGCCGAGGTCCGAAGGATGGGCCGGGCGTCCCCGCTCGGCGAGATAGGCCGGCGACGCGATGACATGCATGGTGACGTCCGCCAGGCGCCGCGCCCGGAGCGAACTGTCGGGCATGTCGGCAATGCGGATGGTGGCGTCCATCCCCATTTCGACCATGTCGATCCGCGCGTCGGAGAGGTGCAGGTCGACATCGACGAGCGGGTGCAGCCGCGTGAATTCCGCCACCAGCGGCGCGACCCGCAGCAGGCCGAAGGTCATCGGCGCGCCCAGCCGCACCGTGCCGGACAGTGCGGCCGTTTCATCGCGCGCCGCCTCTTCCGCCGCCTGCCCTTCGGCCAGGATCCGCGCGGCGTGATCGGCCAACCGCTTGCCGCTTTCGGTCAGCGCCAGGCGCCGGCTGGTGCGGCTGAACAGGCTGGTGTCGAGTTGCTGTTCCAGCCGCGTGATCGCCTTGGAGACGGTCGCCTTGGACAGGCCGAGCGCGCCGGCGGCGTCGGTGAAGCTGCGATGTTCCACCACCGCGGCGAACATGGCCCAGGCTTCGAAATCGGGTAATCGCATAGGGAAACAATCCGTTTCAATACTGCCTATTTTGGAAACGATCCTGATCGCTAGATTGGCCGAAAGCAAGCGGGAAAGCGCGCCAGACCGGCGCAACCGCAAAGATTTTTCGGAAAGGAACGGCAGATGAGCAACACCGTGGAAACGCAGATCGAACGGCGCCCCTTCGCATCGCTGGGCGGTGCCGATCATGGCTGGCTGAACGCCCACCATCATTTTTCCTTCGCCGACTATCATGACCCGGCACGCATGGGCTGGGGCGCGATCCGCGTGTGGAACGATGACGAGATCGCGCCGCATACCGGCTTTCCGCCGCATCCGCACCGCGACATGGAAATCATCACCTATGTCCGCAAGGGCGCGATCACGCACCAGGACAGCCTGGGCAACAAGGGCCGCACCGAGGCGGGCGACGTTCAGGTGATGAGCGCGGGCACCGGCATCCGCCATTCGGAATATAATCTGGAGGACGAGGCGACGACGCTCTTCCAGATCTGGATCCTGCCCACGCAGCAAGGCGACGCGCCGAGCTGGGGCGCCAAGCCTTTTCCCAAGGGCGATCGCTCCGGCAAGCTGGTGGTGCTGGCCAGCGGCCATGACGAGGACAAGGAAGCGCTGCGCATCCGCGCCGACGCCCGGCTGCTCGGCGGAACGATCCGGGCGGGCGAGAGCGTGACCTATGACAGCGCGGCGGGCCGCCACCTCTATCTCGTCCCGGCGACGGGCCGGATCGAGATTGACGGACAGCCCTTCGAAGCCCGCGATGGCGCCGCGATCATCGGCGGTCGCCCGATCACCATCACCGCGATCGAGGATGCCGAGATCGTCCTGGTCGACAGCGAATAAGGCCCGTCCCCCCGGGCCGACGGCCGCCCGCACCTCCCCCTCCCTCCCCCTGGTGCGGGCGGCCGGAAATTTTTTGAAGAAACCTTTTTTCGATCAACGCATTACAGTGATTGGAGACATCCATGGCGAAGGTACTGGTTCTCTATTATTCGTCCTACGGCCACATCGAGACGATGGCGAAGGCCGTAGCAGAGGGCGCCGCATCGGCCGGCGCCGAGGTCGACATCAAGCGCGTGCCGGAAACGGCGCCGCTGGAAGTCGCGAGGAACGCGCATTTCAAGCTGGATCAGGACGCCCCGGTCGCAAGCGTGGCGGACCTGGAAAATTATGACGCGATCATAGTCGGAACGGGCACCCGCTTTGGCCGGATTTCGAGCCAGATGGCGGCCTTCCTCGACCAGGCGGGCGGTTTGTGGGCGCGTGGCGCGCTCAACGGCAAGGTGGGCGGCGCGTTTACATCGACCGCGAGCCAGCATGGCGGACAGGAAACGACGCTCTTTTCGATCATCACCAACCTGCTGCATTTCGGGATGGTGATCGTGGGGCTGGACTATGGCTTCACCGGGCAGATGGGCGTCGACAAGCTGCGAGGCGGCGCGCCCTATGGCGCGACGACGATCGCGCATAGTGACGGCAGCCGCCAGCCTGGCGAGGAAGAGCTGGAAGGCGCGCGTTATCAGGGGCGGCGGATCGCGGAGACGGCGATCAAGCTGCATGGGTGAATAAGCTGCACCTCCCTCTCGGTGCGGCAGTTGAGCCTTGGGTCGCAAGGCGTCAACGCATGGGGCCGGCGTATCGGATGGGTGCGCCGGCCCTTTTTTGATGCGCGCCAGAGGCCCGCGCTACAAGAGCAGGATGACTGCAGCCCCACCCTCCCCCGAGTTCGTCTCGAGCCAACGGATAGAGGAGGCATCCCCGATCCTAGAGGAAGACGCGTCGCCCGATCGGGCTGGCGCGCAACAGATAATAAGCGGCGATCGGCAGCAGCAACGCGTGGAGCAGAAGCCAGGGCTTCCCCAGCACGGGCGAGAGATAGTGAATCACGGCCACATGCAGATACATGATGACCAGCGAGGCGCGGCCGATCGTCGCCAGCCAGCCGCCGAAGGGCGCCACGCGCACCGAAAGACGGAACAGCAGGAGCGAAGTCGCGACCGCCGATGCGATCGACAGCAGCGGCAGGCCATAATCGGCCGCCTTCATGTTGAGCGTGGGCAACAGAGTGCTGAGCCCCGCCAGCGACAGCACGCCGAGCGGACCCCACATCCAGCGCCGCCAGGGCACCTGCTGCCAAGCCGCGCCCACCCATAGCAGCAGAAGCGCCATCGGCACGGTCAGCAGCCCCAGCACTGAATTGTGCGTCAGCATGCCTGTTCCATAAGCGAGCAGCAGGATCGGCAGCAAAGCCCATGCCCAGCGCCGGTCAAGCGGATCGGGCCAGCGCGCCAGCAGCGCGTTGAAGAGGATACGCGCCGCCATCAGGCAGGGCACGAACCAGAAGATCGTGTAAGGCCCGCGCAGCCAGGAGCCGCCGAGCAGGATCGGCAGCAGGTCCCCCGGCCAGCTGTGAAAGATCGGGCGGTGGCCACGCAGCGGCTCGATGATCTGGTCGGCCAGGATCAGCAGCGCGAGGAAGGCGGCATAGGGCCGCATCTGCGAACCCAGCTGGCGCCAGGCGAAGCGCGCCGGCGGCTGCGGCCGGGCCAGCAAGCCCGACAGCAGGAAGAAGAGCGGCATGTGAAAACTGTAGACCGCGTCGCGCACGGCGCCGCGCGTCCAGACATGGCCGATGACCACCGCAATGATGCCGATGCCGCGCGCGACATCGATCCATTCCAGCCGACCGCCGCCTGGCACCCATTGCGACGGCGCCGGATGCGGCGAAGCCCTGTCCCCCCTGTTCTCCATGGCATCCACGCCCTATAGGAAGGCGCGCGCGCGTCAATCGCCCATCCTTTCTGCCGGAAACCCGCCTTGCTGCTTCACGACCGAGTCCTGTTCATCGATGGCGAGGCCATCATCCTAGACAAGCCCGCCGGCCTGCCGGTGGACGCGCCGCGCGACGGATCGCTTTCGCTGGAGAACCATCTCTCCTCGCTGACCTTCGGCTTTCAGCGCTGGCCGCTGCCGGTGCATCGGCTGGACCGCGACACCAGCGGCTGCCTGCTGCTCGCCCGCAACCCCAAGGCACACAAGCGCTATGCCGCCGCGTTCGAGGCGGGGACCGTCGCCAAACGCTACATCGCGGTGGTCGAAGGCGTGCCCGCGCAGGAAAGCGGCACCATCGACCTGGCGCTCAAGAAGGTGAGCAGCGCGGCGCAAGGCTGGCGGATGGTGGCGGCGAAGGACGGCAAATCGGCGCTGACCGAATGGCGCAAGCTTGCCGAGAAGGACGGGCGCGCGCTGATCGCCTTCACGCCCAAGACGGGCCGCACGCACCAGATCCGCGCCCATGCGCTGCATGGATTGGGCTTCGGCATCGCCGGCGATCCGGTTTATGGAGACGGCAAGGGCGTCATGCTGCTGCACAGCCGTTTCCTGAGCGTGCCGCGCGGCGCCAAGCCGCCGGCCGAAGCGACCGCGCCCCTGCCCGACAGTTTCGCGACGGCGGGCTTCGGCGCGGACTATCTGGACGCGGCCGGGCTGTAGCTCCCCCGTGCCCACCATCCCCATCACCCGGTCGATCGCGATCGACGCCGACGAACTGGAGGAAAGTTTCGTCCGGTCGACGGGCGCGGGCGGGCAGCATGTCAACACCACCGACAGCGCGGTGCAGCTTCGCTTCGATGTGGCGAACAGTCCGTCCCTGCCCGAAGCGGTCAAGCGCAGGCTGGCGATGATCGCGGGGCGGCGGATGACGGCGGACGGCGTGCTGATCCTGCGGTCGGAAGGGTCGCGATCGCAGCTGATGAACCGGCAGGAGGTGCTGGCGCGGCTCATAGACCTGATCCGCGAGGCGACAATCGTGCCCAAGGCACGCAAGCCCACCAAGCCGGGCAAGGCCGCCAAGGCCCGGCGCGTCGACGCCAAGAAGGCGCGCAGTTCGGTAAAACAGGGGCGCGGCAAGGTCCGGCTGGATTAGGGGGCCGTCACCCCACTCATCCTGCCCCCCGTCGACGCACGCAGGAGAGCCTTGTTTCAGCATCCATCATGCTCCACATCCCGCTGCTCACTCTGGCGAAATGGATCCTGACCCGCGTTCAGGATGATCCGTGAAGGCAAGTCATGTTCGAATTCTCCCCCTCCTCCACCGCCGACAAGGCCACCCTTTACGACGACCTGCTATCCGCCGCCGACGCGCTGACCATGGGCGAGCCGGACGCGATCGCCAACATGGCCAATGTCGCGGCGCTGGTCTGGCAGTTCCTGCCCGACCTCAACTGGGCCGGTTTCTATCGCATGGTCGAAGGCGAGCTGGTCCTGGGTCCGTTTCAGGGCAAGTCCGCCTGCATCCGCATCCCGCTGGGGCGCGGGGTCTGCGGCACGGCGGCGGCGTCGGGCGAGACGCAGCTGGTGGAGGATGTCCACGCCTTCGCCGGCCACATCGCCTGTGACGCGGCGAGCGCGTCGGAGATCGTCGTGCCGGTCAGGGTCGAGGGTCGCGTGGTCGCGGTGCTTGATCTCGACAGCCCATTGAAAGCGCGCTTCGATGCGGCTGACCAGGCCGGGCTGGAAGCGCTGGTCGAACGGATCGCGACGCGGCTTAGCTGACAACCCTGCCCCGTTTCGGGACGCCGCCGCACCGACCGCTGCGTGGATCGGCGCGGATCGGCATGCTAAACGAGCCGTTAAGATCGCGCGCCCGGCCAACGGGACGCCCGAGGCAAGGGAGTTCAAGCATGCGGATCTGGAGCATCATGCTGGGGGGCACGGCGCTGGCGCTGGGTCTGGCCTCGACGGCGATGGCCGCCGAAGCGGGCGGCGCCTTGCCGATGGCGGGCAGGAGCGTTTCGGGCGCTCGGCCGATGCCGGGCGGCATGATGGGCGGCGCGACCATGCGGCGCTGGGGCCCGCAGGTCCGGGGGCGCTGGTTCGCGGGATGGCATGCGCCCGGCGGCTGGGCCGCCTATCGCCGCCCGGTGGTGGGCTATGTCCTGCCGCCTTACTGGATCAGCCCGGCCTATCGCATCGGCAATTACGGCGCCTATGGCCTGCCTGCGCCGGCGGATGGCTATGGCTGGTCGCGCTATTATGACGATGCGGTGATGACCGATCGCGACGGCCGCGTGCGCGATCATCGCGAGGGCGTCGATTGGGATCGGGACGATGCCTCTCCTCCGCCGGCCATGGGCTATGACGATGACGTGACCGCGCCGGACGCGCCGCCGCCGCATGAATATGAAGGGCGCTGGACCGGCCGCTGGCGCGACGATCAGGGACGGACGTTCAACGGCGACTATGAAGGCCGGTTCGAAGGGGAAGCGCGCGGCCCTTATGGGGTGGACTATGACGCGCCGCCTTATGCCGCCTCGCCTTATGCCGGTCCGGGCGCGCCCGTCGTCACGACGACGCAGGCGCCGGGCTATTATGCAGGCGGCTATTATTTCCCCGGCGCCACCACCACGACCATCGTCGTGCCTCCGGCGGTAACGACCACCACCACCTATGTGACGGAAACGGTGTCGCGCCGGCGCCACCACCGGCGGAAATGATCGCCCGCTGCAACCGCTGACGAGCCCGGCCTTCGCCGGGGAACGAAACAGTCGCTGCTTCTCGACTTTGCTGCAAGCGAGCAGATGGGGAGCGCTACGGCACTTCCATCGACGCGCCTTATTTCCGGAAAATGCCCGCCAGTTCGATCGGCAGCGGCGGCTCGTCGCGGGGGAGGACGCCACGGATCGCTTCGGCCTGTTCCTGCGGCTCGAAGCGGACCCAGCCGCTGCGGCTCAGCTTTTCGAGGGGGCGATAGCGGACCTTGTATTGCATGCGCTGCGACCCTTCGACCCAATAGCCGAGATAGACATAGGGCAGCCCGGCCTTCGCCGCGCGCATGATATGGTCCATGATGATGAAGTTGCCGAGCCCCTTGCGATGCTCCAGCTCGGTATCGAAGAAGCTGTAGATCATCGACAGGCCGTCGCCCTGCCGGTCGGTGAGACAGGCGCCGATCAGCTTGCCTGGACGGCCGTTGACGCCCGGTTCGCGATATTCGACGACATGGCTTTCGACCGGGGTCTGTTCGACCATGTCGGCAAAGTCCATCTCGTCCATCTCGGTCATGCCGCCGCCCGGATGGCGTGCGCGCAGGTAGCGCTGGAGCAGCGCGAACTGCTCCTCGGTCGACCAGGGCTTGCAGGCGGTGACAATCAGATCCTCATTGCGGCGGATGAGCTTGCGCTGCGTCGCATTGGGGCGGAATTCGTCGGCGACCACGCGCACCGACACGCAGGCGGAACAGTCCGCGCAGCTGGGGCGGTAGGCGACATTCTGGCTGCGGCGAAAGCCGATGCGGCCGAGCGCGTCGTTCAGTTCCGACGCATTGTCGCCGTTGAGTTCGGTGAAGACCTTCCGTTCGCTTCGGCCCGGCAGATAGGGGCACGGGCTGGGGTTCGTCACAAAGAAGCGAGGAAAGCGAAAAGGTGCGCTCACGCCACGGTCTCCGTCCAAACGCTGCGCGAAACTTGAGTCATGAACAGACTATGACGCCCACGGCCTTCCATGAAAAGGTCATTTACCACGAAAATGATGCGGCCCGCGGACGGGCCGCCGATCAGGCGACCTCGATCGGCGCGACCTCATAACCCGCTTCCCGAAGCGCGGCGATCAGCCGGTCGAGATGAGCGCCGTCGCGCGTTTCGCACTCGACGTCGAGGCTCAATCCCTTGGCCGGCAGATTGGTGAAGATCCGCTGGTGCGACAATTCGAGGATGTTGACCTTTTCCTGGTCGAAGATGCGCGCGACGTGGAAGAGCGAACCCGGCCGATCCTGCAGGATGATGCGCAGCCGCGCCAGGCGGCCGGAGCGGGCAAGGTCGCGCAGCAACACGTTCGCCAGCAGGCGCGTGTCGATATTGCCGCCGGTCAGGACCAGGCCGACGGTCCGGCCGGCGAACAGTTCCTTGTGCGTCAGCAGCGCGGCGAGGCCGGCGGCGCCCGCCCCTTCGACCACCGTTTTTTCGATCTGCAGCAGCAGGCTGACCGCTTCCTCCAGATGCCGTTCGCTGACCAGCAGCACGTCGTCGGCCAGCCGCTCGACGAAGCGGCGGGTGAGTTCGCCCGGCTCCTTGACGGCGATGCCCTCGGCCAGCGTGTCCCCGTCGCAGACGAGCTGCGCGCCCTTCACATGGCTGTACATCGACGGGTAAAGCTCGGCCTGCACGCCATAGACCTTGATGTCCGGCTTCATCGCCTTGGCCGCCGTCGCCATGCCCGAAAACAGGCCGCCGCCGCCGATCGGGATGACCAGCGTGTCGATTTCCGGCGCATCCTCCAGCATTTCGAGCGCGACCGTGCCCTGCCCGGCCATGATGTCGGGTTCGTCGAAGGGATGGACGAAGGTCAGGCCATGTTCGACCGCCAGCTGACGCGCATAGGCGTTCGCATCATCGAACTTTTCGCCATGCAGCACCACGGTGGCGCCATGCCCCTGGGTCTGGGTGACCTTCACGGTCGGCGTGGTCGTGGGCATGACGATGGTGACGGGCACGCCCAGGCGCCGGCCGTGATAGGCAAGACCCTGCGCATGATTGCCGGCCGACGCCGCGATCACACCCTTCGCCTTCGCCTCCTCGCCAAGCTGGAGCAGGCGATTGAGCGCGCCTCGTTCCTTGTAGGCGGCGGTGAACTGGAGATTTTCGAACTTGAGATAGACCTTGCAGCCGAGCATGTCGGACAGCGTCTGGCTGACCAGCGTCGGCGTGTGCACGATCGCGCCCGAAATGCGCACGCGCGCCGCCAATATATCGTCGACGGTCACGGGCAGCGGCATCGCGCTTTCGATCTTGCTCAAGGTATTCATGCGCTCGCCCCTAACGCAATTTTGCGGCGGAAGAAACTGGCCCTCGTCGAAATCTGGTCCTATGGCGAAGGCTCACCCGGATAACGTCAAGAGGCATATGGCTAATATCGCGTTTATCGGCCTGGGGGTCATGGGCGGCCCGATCGCAGGGCATCTGGCCAAGGCGGGGCACAAGCTGACCGTCTACAACCGATCGATCGGCAAGGCGAAGCGCTGGGCGGAAGCCTATGGCGGGTCGGTCGCGGTCAGCCCGGCCAAGGCGGCGGAGGAGGCGGAAATCGTCGTCAGTTGCGTAGGCACCGACGATGACCTGTCGCAGGTGACCGTCGGCCGCGAAGGCGCGTTCCGCACGATGAAGCCGGGCGGCCTTTTCATCGACCATACCACCGTGTCGGCGCGGATCGCGCGGCAGCTGTTCGTGGAGGGCGAGAGCCGAGGGCTGCACTGTGTCGACGCGCCGGTTTCGGGCGGCCAGGCGGGCGCGGAAAATGGCCGGCTGTCGATCATGTGCGGCGGCACCGAGCCCGCGGTCGAGGCGGCGCGGATCGTGATGCAGGCCTATGCGGCGCGGATCGTCCATGTCGGCGGCGCCGGCGCGGGGCAGACCACCAAGATGGTGAACCAGATCTGCATCGCCGGCGTGGTCCAGGGACTGGCCGAAGCGCTGCGCTTCGCCCAGGCGGCGGAACTGGACCTGGACAAGGTGTTCGAGGCGATTTCCGGCGGCGCGGCGCAAAGCTGGCAGATGGACAATCGCTGGAAGACGATGGCGCAGGACAGTTTCGATTTCGGCTTCGCGGTCGATTGGATGCGCAAGGATCTGGGGCTGGCGCTGGAAGAGGCGCGGGCCAACGGCGCGACCCTGCCGGTGACCGCGCTGGTCGACCAATTCTATGCCGATGTGCAGGCGATGGGCGGCAGCCGGCAGGATACGAGCGCGTTGGTGCGGCGGATCACGCGCGCATGAGGTTTCGCGTGCTGGCGGCTATCGCCGCGATCGCCCTGCCCTTGCCCGCGCTGGCATCCGGGGTGATCGACAATGTGAACGGCATCGCGATCGACGCCAATGGGCGGGTGGTGCGCTTTGCCGCCATGACGATCGACGATGAAGGCAAGGTCGAAAGGCTGCTGCCCGGCCGCTACCAGGAACCCGCGCGGCCCAGGAAGCTGAAGAAGGGCGAGAGCTGGGCGAAGGGCCCCGACTTCAAGCTGGATGCCGGCGGCAAGACGCTGATCCCGGGCCTGATCGATTCGCATGGCCATGTCATGCGCCTGGGGCTGGCGCAGATCACGCTGGACCTGTCGGGGACGCGATCGCTGGCCGAGGCGCAGGCGAAGATTCGCGACTATGTGGCGGCCAATCCGGGGCGCAAATGGATCATCGGCACGGGCTGGGACCAGGATCGCTGGGGCCTGGGGCGGCTTCCTACCGCCGCTGACCTGGACGCGGCGGCGAGCGACGTGCCGGTCTGGCTGACTTCGGCGGACGGCCATGCCGGCTGGGCCAACAGCCTGGCGATGAAGGCTGCCAATATCAGCGCCGCAACCAAGGCGCCGCCGGGCGGCCGGGTGGAGATGGCAGGCGGCAAGCCTGCGGGCCTGTTCGTCGACAAGGCGATGGACCTCATCCAGCGCATTGTCCCGCCGCCCGCGCCCAAGGACCGCGACATTGCGCTGGAAAAGGCGCAGCAGCTGTTGCTGGCGAATGGCGTCACCGGCATTGCCGACATGGGCACGGGGCTGGAGGATTGGCAGGCGTTCCGGCGATCAGCCGATCGCGGCGCGCTGCGGGTGCGGATCATCGCCTATGCGGATGGCATCGATGACATGGTGCTGATCGCCGGCCCAGAGCCGACGCCCTGGCTCTATGACGATCATCTGCGCATGGGTGGGCTCAATCTGGTGCTGGACGGATCGCTGGGCACGCGCGGCGCCTGGCTGAAGGCGGACTATGCCGATGCGCCGGGACAGCGGGGGCTGTCGCTGATCCCGTCGACCCAGCTGCGCAACATCATGAGTCGCGCGGCGATGGACAATTTCCAGATCGCGGTGGACGCGGTGGGCGATGCCGCCAACAGCGAAGTGCTGGATGCGATCACCGAGCTTGGCGAAACCTACAAGGGCGACCGACGCTGGCGGATCGAGCAGGCCTCCTTCGCCGCGCCGGCCGACCTGCCGCGCTTCGGGCAGAATGGCGTGGTCGCATCGATGCAGCCCGCGCAGCAGCTGGCGGGCGGGCGCGCGGCGATGGCGCGGCTGGGGGAAGCGCGAGGGGCCGGGGCTTATGCGTGGAAGGCGATGATCGACCATCGCGTGCCGCTGGCCTTCGGTTCGGGCGCGCCGGCCGACAGCGTCAGCCCCTTTGCCGGCATGGGCGCCGCCATGGGCCGCGAGGACCAGCGCGTCGCCTTCGAGGGCGCGCTGGACGGCTATACGCGGCAGGCGGCCTTTGCGGGCTTTGCGGACAAGCGTTTCGGCAGTCTGGTGCCGGGGCAGCGGGCGGATTTCATCCTGATCGATCGGGATATCTCGACGGCGCGGCCGGCAGACATTGCCGCGACGCAGGTGCTGGAAACATGGATCGGCGGCAAGCGGGTCTATATGAAGGGGCGCTGAGGCCTCCGCCTACAGCACGTCGCCCGAAGCGTTGAAGGCGTCTTCCATCGTTTCGGGCAGCGGCGGCAGGACGGGCTTGTCGCAGCCTTCCGCCTTCATATGCGCCCGCAGCGCGTCCATGCGGCCGAGATTCCAGCGCGCCAAGGGCACGCCCAACGGCCGGAACTCGGCACGGTCGAACAGCTCGACAACATATTGGCGGCACAGCGCGTCGACCTGGTCGAGCGTCAGCATGGCGAGGTTCATGACCATCGGCCGGCCGGGCACGCCGTCGCGGCCGCGCACCAGATCGGTGACGTAAAGGCCGCCGCGCGGGTCGACCAGCACCACATCGGCCTGCGACGCGTCGATCATGCGGTGGCTCGCGGCATAAGGCGCGACGAAGACATGGGTGCGCCACACCAGGAAGGCGCTGGCAAGCAGGGTGATGGCGAGCCCGAGGAAGACGGGCCGCATCGCCGCCGGCCGGAAGCGCGCCCAGCCGAGCCCCGCGAGCAGGCAGAAGGGCCCGATATAGCCATGGGCATAGCGGAAGCCCCAGCCATAGCCCTGCGCCAGCGCGAGCGCGCAACCGGCAAAGCAGCCAAGCGCCAGCGGCAACGCGATCTCCTGCCCCCGCAGCGCCCTCTTCCAGTTCATGGCAAGGACGCCCAGCGCCGCCAGCGGCACCATCAGGATATTGTTCCAGGCGGCGAAGCGGCTGAGATTGACCAGCGGCTGCCAACGGTCGCCGAGCCGCTCGAACAGGCTGCCGACCTTGTCGGCGACGCCGGCCGAGGGGCGGATGTCGGTGGGCGGGCCGAGATATTGGACGAGGAAACCGGGCCAGAGCTTGGCCCATACGATGACGATGGCGAGCAGGACGAGGATGTGGAATCCCGCCGCCGCCCAGCGCCGGGCTAGCAGCATCCAGAGGATGAAGGGCGCGATGAAGATCGGCGGGAAATGCCACTGGTGCAGCCCCGCCGCGAGCAGGGCCACCGCGCCCGCGCTGACATGGCCGAGCACTCCGCCGCGCAGGACGAGCGCCAGCCAGACCATGTTGAGCGCGAAATGGCCGGTCATGGCGTAGGGGGTCATCGCCGTGACCCAGAGCTGCGCCGAGGAGAGGCCGAGCAGCATCGTCACCCACACCGCATCCCGCCGGGTCGGGAACAGGTGGAGCGCTACCCGCCAGAGCGCGAAGAGGCCCGCCATCAGCAACGCGGGGCCGGCGAGGTTGGGATCGCCCAGCTGCCAGAAGGCCGCCTGGATGGCGCTGTTCACCGGCAGATAGGCCGCCGTCCAATAATCCGCCGCGCCGAAGGGCGAGAAGAATTCGGGCATGATCGCCCGGCGATAGGGCTCCCACTCGACGGGGATGGGCCGCGCGAACAGGCCTTCGCGCATATAGGCGGCGGCGAAGCGGGCGACTTCCTCGTCGCGGGAGATCGAATAATTCTGGAACAGCCAGTAATGGCCGGCCCATGCGAGCAGGCCCATCAGCACGATGAGGGGGATGATGACGCGCGCGCGCGGGGCCGGCAGGCGGAAGCCCATGCCTTCGGCGAAAGGCGCGGCGAGGGCCAGAAGGAGGATGGCGCCCAGCAGCGCCGGGAAGTCCTGGTCCAGGAACAGGATGACGGCAAGGCTGATGCCCTGCCGATAGGTCACGTGCCAGAGGAAGGCCGCGCCCAGCCAGAGCGTCAGGCCGATCGCACCCGCCAGGAACAGGCGGCGGCTGTCGACAAGGCGGGGCGCGCCGCGCATCAGGCGTCCGGCAGCAGGGCCTGGTTGACGAAGATCCCGTCCATTTCGACCAGCAGCGGGAAATGCCCCTTGTTGTTGGCGAAGAAGGCGGAAGGGATGAAGCGCCGGGCCGCGAGCCAGTCGATCATCGCGCGGTAGGAGGTAGCCCCTTCATAGATGCGGCGGACGCCGAGTTCGGTCTGGACGCCGGCGAATTCGGCCAGCGCCGCGCCCGCGCCTTCGCAGACCGACAGGTCGTGGCCCTGCGTGTCCATCTTCAGGAAGGGGCGACCAAAGCCGTGGGCGGCGCGCAGTTCGGGGAGCAGCGCATCGAGGCGGCGGCATTGCATTTCGACCGTGCGGGTGACGCGGTTGCGATCGGCGAAGATGGCGTCCTGGTTGTCGGACGGCTTCTTGAGGGAACTGAACTGGTCGGCGGCCATGATGTTGAAGCTGGCCACCCCTTCGAAATCCGACAAAGCGAGGTTGAACACATGCCATTTGCCGTCCGATGCGGCGCGGCGGGACAGCTGTGCGAAGATGTCGGG
>DATEJA010000369.1:0-3320 GCA_035278405.1 Sphingobium sp.
GATCGCGAGCGATCGGCGCGCGGCGGTGGCGGCGGCGGGGCGGCTGGGGGCCAGCGCGCGGGCGCTCGCCGACGGCTTTGCCGGGGCGCGGACCGGCGGCGACATGGCCTTTGCCATCGTCGGCGAGATTGCCGGCGGGGCGATCAGCCCGCGCTTCACCGATTATGAAGGATCGGTGCAGGCGGTGATGGCGATCGACACGCTGCTGAACAGCATGGTGAAGTCGGGCCGGGTGACGCTGGGCGCGGCGGCGGGGATCCGGGCGGACGTGAACCGCGCCTATGCGGCGGTGAAGGAGCCCAACAGCTACCAGCCCGCCGCCTTCCGCAGCGCGCTGGGCAGCGCCGCGCGCAGCATCGGGGCGTTGCGGTGAGGGCGGTGAGGGGCTTGCGGCACAGGCTTGGCGCGCTCGCGGCGCTGTCGGCGCTGATGCTGTCGTCTTGCGGCGGCGGCGGCGGGGGCAGCGGTGGGAGCGGGGGTAGTCCAACGCCCACGCCCACCCCCACGGCGGCCCGGCTTTATGCCGATCCGGCGTCCGAGGCGCTGACCGTCGCCGATGTCGAGAGCGTGATCGGCCATGCGGTGGCCGAGGCGCAGGCGCGCAGCCTGCCGGCGGTGATCGCGGTCACCGATCGGGTCGGCAATGTGCTGGCGGTGTTCCGCATGGCCGGCGCGCGGGCCGATGCGGTCACCAGCGCGGCGCCCAATGGCGACAATATCGACGCGCAGAATCTGGCGGTGCCGGCCGAGGCGGGGGCGATCAGCAAGGCGATCACCGGCGCCTATCTGTCGAGCGGCGGCAACGCCTTTTCGACGCGCACGGCAAGCATGATCGTGCAGCAGCATTTCCCGCCCGCGCCCAATACGGTGGGGCTGGAGAGCGGGCCGCTGTTCGGGGTGCAGTTCAGCCAGCTACCCTGTTCGGACCTGTCGGCGCGCTATGTCTCGTCGGGCGCCATGGCGATGATCGGGCCCAAGCGGTCGCCGCTGGGGCTGGCGGCGGACCCGGGCGGCTTTCCGCTCTACAAGAATGGCGTGGTCGTCGGCGGCGTCGGGGTGATGGCGGACGGGGTCTATGGTTCCGATCCTGATGTCAGCGACGTCGACAAGGACCCGGAAGAATTTATCGCGCTGGCCGGCACGCTGGGCTTCGAGGCGCCGGAGAGCATCCGGGCGAACCGGATCACGGTCGACGGCACGTCGCTGCGCTATGCGGACGCGGATTATCCGGGGCTGATGGCGAGCGGCGCGGTGAGCTTTGCCGCGATCAATGGCAGCGTCGGCAGCCTGGTCGCGGTGCGCGGCTATTATGGTGAGCCCGCGCCGATGGTGCTCGCGGGGGTTGCCTATGGCAGCGAGGCGTCGGGGGTGCGGGCTTCGCGCGTGGCCGAATTCTCCAACCGCGACGCCTTCGTACTGACGGACGGGTCGGGCAATAACCGCTTCCCGATCCGCGCGGCGACCGATGCGGGCGAGGTGGCGCAGCCGCTGACCCAGGCGGAAGTGACGGCGGTGCTGGAGGAAGCCTTTGCCGTGATGAGCCGGGCGCGGGCGCAGATCCGCCAGCCGCTCGACAGCCGGGCGCAGGTGACGATCAGCGTCGTCGATACGCGCGGCGCGGCGCTGGGGGTGGTGCGGTCGCCCGACGCGCCGATCTTCGGCACCGATGTGAGCTTGCAGAAGGCGCGGACGGCGGCTTTCTTCTCGGGCAGCCATGCGGGGCCGGACCTGCTGGCGAGTTCGAGCGCGGATGTGGCGGCGTTCGTGGGGAAGGCGCGGGCCTTCCTGAAGGACCCCGCCGCGCTGACGGGCACCCATGCCTTTACCGACCGGGCGAACGGCAATCTGTCCCGGCCCTATTTCCCCGATGGCGAGGTGGGGCGGCCGAACGGGCCTTTCTCCCGCCCGATCGCGCAGTTCAATCCTTTTTCGACCGGGCTGCAATCGGCGCTGGTGGTGGGCGATCTGGCCGCGCATCTCGCCTATGTGACCGGCGCGAGCGCGACCGACGTGCCGCAGCGCTGTTCGGCGGTGGCGGGCGTGGGCAGCGGCAATCGCATCCAGAATGGGGTGCAGATCTTCCCCGGATCGGTGCCGATCTATCGCGGCAATGTGCTGGTGGGCGCGATCGGCGTGTCGGGCGATGGCATCGACCAGGACGACATGATCAGTTTCCTGGGCGCGCATAATGGCGGGCAGCGCGGGGGCGGCATCGGCAATGCGCCCGCCGCGATCCGGGCGGACCAGATCGTCGTCGACCTGGGCAATGCGTCGGCGCGGCTGCGCTATGTGAGTTGTCCCTTTGCGCCGTTCCTCGACAGTTCGTCGCAGAATGTCTGCGAGGGGCTGTGAGCGTGGGGGTTGCCGCCTTCCTTCCGCTGCTGGCGCTGGCGCAGCCCGGCGAGCCGGTGCCGCCGCCTCCCCCCGACAATTGGGAGGAGATATTGAACGCGCCGGCGGTGGGCGCGGACGATCAGTCGATCGAGGGGCGGCGGCGGCCGGGCTATGAGGCGCCGCTGCCCGAGGCCGTGACCCAGGACAATAAGGGCGCGGTGCGGGCGCCGCCGCCCGAGGCTTTTCCCGTGGATCAGGTGCCGATCCCCGACCGCTGGCGGCTGATCGAGAGCCTGGGCGTGGTCAAGGAACGCTGGTTCGACCCCTATCATCAGAACACGCTGAAGGGCGACCGGCCGATCGACCGGGCGAAGGTCAAATGGCTGCCGATCAAGGGCGACGACTGGTTCTTCGTCGCCAATGCGGTGAGCGACACGGTGATCGAGCCGCGCACCTTCCCCATTCCGGTGGGCGTGCAGACGACCGAGCGGCCGGGCAGCATCGATGTGTTCGGCAAGGATGCGAGCTATGTGCTGTCACAAACCTTCATCGGCGGCGTGGCGCTGATCAAGGGGGCGACGGCGTTCAAGCCGCCGGAGATCGAATATCGGCTGACGCTGGCGTTCAACGTCAACCATGTGAATGTGCCCGAGCGGCGGGTGCTGTTCGTGCAGCCGTCCAGGCCTTCGCATCGGACCGACCATTTTCTGGGCGTGCAGGAAGCCTTTGTCGACTATCACCTCGCGAACACGTCGGATCGCTATGATTTCCGGTCGCTGCGCGTGGGCATCCAGCCCTTTCAATCGGACTTTCGCGGTTTCCTGTTCAACGACCAGCAGCTGGGAATCCGGCTGTTCGGCAATCGCGACAATAACCGCTTCCAGTTCAATCTCGCGGCCTTCTGGCGGTTGGAGAAGGACACGAACAGCGGGCTGAATTCGGTGGTGCAGTCGCCCCGGCGCGACTGGGTGTTCGTCGCCAATCTC
>DATEJA010000370.1:0-2479 GCA_035278405.1 Sphingobium sp.
ACTGAAGAAGCGGATGAACATCCCCGTCTTCCATGACGACCAGCATGGCACCGCCATCGTGGTGGCTGCCGCCGTGCGCAACGCGCTGGTGCTGCAGGGCAAGACATTGGCCGAGGCGCGGCTGGTGACGTCGGGCGCGGGCGCGGCGGCGCTGGCTTGCGTCGACCTGCTGGTATCGATGGGCCTGCCTGTCGAGCATGTGACCCTGACCGACAAGGACGGCGTCATTCATTCCGGCCGCGAGGGCATGCTGCCCAACATGGCCCGCTATGCCCGCGAGACCAATGCGCGGACCCTGCCCGAAGTGCTGCCGGGCGCGAACATCTTCCTGGGGCTGTCGGCGCCCGGCGTGCTGAAGCCCGAATGGCTGCCGCTGCTCGCGCCCAATCCGCTGATCTTCGCGCTCGCCAACCCGGAACCGGAGATCCGGCCCGAGGTCGCGCGCGAGGCGCGGCCAGACGCCATCGTCGCCACCGGCCGGTCCGACTATCCCAACCAGGTCAATAATGTCCTGTGCTTCCCCTATATCTTCCGGGGCGCGCTGGACGCGCGGGCGACCGAGATCAACGAGGCGATGAAGGCGGCGGCGGCCGAAGCCATCGCCGGCCTCGCCCGCCTGCCCGCCCATGACAGCGTCGCCCAGGCCTATGGCGGGCGGCGGCTGACCTTCGGGCCCGACTATATCATCCCGACGCCCTTCGACCCGCGCCTGATCGCCGAGATTGCGCCGGCCGTCGCCAAGGCGGCCATGGACAGCGGCGTCGCCAAGCGGACGCTGGACATCGACGTCTACCGCCGGGCGCTGGCCCAGCAGAATACGCGATCGGCGCAATTGATGCTGCCCGTGTTCGAAGCGGCGCGCGGCACCTGCCGCCGCATCGCCTACGGCGAGGGCGAGGATGAACGCGTGCTGCGCGCGGTCCAGGATGCGCTGGATGAAGGCATCGTGCGTCCGGTGATCGTCGCGCGGCGGCGGGTACTGAAGGAAAAGCTGCCCGGCCTTGGCCTGCGGCTGGAGATCGACCGCGACGTGGAGGTGGTCGACCCCGAAACCGACCATGAACTGATGGGCAAGCTGGTCGAGGCCTATCGCGCCATCGCCGCGCGCAAGGGCGTGCCTGCGGCCGAGATCATCCGCCACGTCTATCGCCGCCCCACCGTGACCGCCGCGATGCTGCTGCGCACGGGGCATGTCGACGCCGCGCTGGTCGGCGGCAACAGCGAATATTGGGGGCAGGTCGAACATGTGCTGCGCATCATCGGGCGCAGGCCCGACCACAGCCGCGTCTACGCCCTGACCGGCCTGATCCTGGACGCGGGCGCGCTGTTCATCACCGACACGCATATGGTGCCCGATCCGACGCCCGAACAGGTGGCGGAAATGGCGATCGCCGGCGCGACGGAGCTGAAGCATTTCGGCCTCAGCCCGCGCGTGGCGCTGCTGTCCCATTCCAATTTCGGGTCGTCGCACAGCCCGAGCGCGCGCAAGATGCGGACCGCGACGCAGCTGGTGCGGCAGGCGGCGCCGGACCTGCAGCTGGATGGCGAAATGCATGCCGACGCCGCGCTCAGCCAGACGCTGCGCGAACGGCTGGTGCCCGATTCGCGGTTCGAGGGGCCGGCGAACCTGCTGGTCATGCCCAATCTGGACGCAGCCAACATCACGCTGACGGCGCTGGCGGCCTCCTCCAGCTCGCCCACGGTCGGGCCGATGCTGATGGGCCTCGCTCAGCCGATCCATGTGCTGACGCCCGGCGTCACCGCGCGCGGCATCCTGAACCTGACCGCGATCGCGGCGGCCGAGGTCGATCGGGAAGGCTGAGCTTAACCTTTTTCGCCGATAGCCAAGGCTGACGGCGGATGGGGGAAGGAACGGGGATTGGCGAAGGCGGCGGGCACCAGGCTGGCGATCGGCGGCGTGATGGTGGGGATCGCGCTGGTGGTCGGCGTCTCGCTGGAGCGCGGGCGCGATCTGGACGCCGTGCCGCAGCCGGCGAAGGCGCCCTCCCCTAGGCCGACGGCCGCCCCGGTGGAGCGAAGCCGCGCGCAGGCGCTGCCGATCGACCCGCACGCGCTGGTCGTGCGCAGCGTGCTGCCGATCGCGGGTCCCTTTCGGCATGGCGACTATAGGTGGGACGAAAGCCGCGCGCCGGCGACGGGGCCGGTCATCATCACCGTGGACCTCAAGGCGCAGACCCTATCCGTCTTTCGCGACGGGCATGAAATCGGCGCGGCGGTGATCATCTATGGCGCCGACGACAAGCCCAGCCCGCTGGGCGCCTTTCCAATCACCCAGAAGGATGCCGACCATTATTCCCGCACCTACGGGGGTGCGCCCATGCCCTATATGCTGCGCCTGACCAATGACGGGGTCGCCATCCATGGCAGCGACGTCCAGTGGGGCAATGCGACCCATGGCTGCATCGGCGTGCCCAAGGCCTTTGCGCGCAAGCTGTTCGGCGTGACGCGGTTGGGCGAC
>DATEJA010000371.1:0-8054 GCA_035278405.1 Sphingobium sp.
GCCTCTTCCATGTCTGCCTGCTCGCACGGTTCTGTCTCGTCGATCAGCTTCTGCGCCAGCTGGGAAGGGAAGATCTTCTCGCCAAGTTCGATAAGGTCGAGATAGCCCGCCAGCCTTTCCCAGGACAGGTCGTTGGTCAGATATCCCTCAATCCCCGCGCGGAATGCGCCCAGCATGGCCTGATAGTCGAATCCATGGGCAAGGATGGCGATGCGCGCCCCCGGGTGCCGGCGGTGGATGGCAGCCAGTGCATTGCCGTCCCACTCCGACTTCTGGTCCTCGATCAGGAGCAGCAGGAAATTCGGATCCGGGTGGGAAAGCGCGGCCAGATCCTTGATCGAGGATCCTGCATGAATGATCCGGCGGTTCTGCGCGGACAAGAGACTGCGCAGCCCTTCCCGAATGATCGAATTGCCCCCGATAAGCACGACGTGCGAGGCAGTCCTGGTTGCCGTCATGCCATAACTCCGTTCAATATCACGAAAAATCGTGACGGATGAAACGCAAAGCTGGTGGAAACGAGCAACCCTTTTCTAATTAAGAAGAGTATCACATGCGAAGGCTTTCACAAGCTTCTCTAACATGATGAAAAACTTAACTTATATAAACGTTCAGAAAATGCGCGTCTGAAGTAAATCCTTGAATAGGATTGCTTTATTCCAGCGGACGAATTTGGGCGGCCGGCGAAAGCGGGGCATCGCCGCCAACCAGCGGCAGACTATGCCGCGACCCGCCCGAATCGTCACGGATAGCTAACGATCGAGCGGACGCCCGGTCCTTTACATGCTGGATAAGGGCCAACAAGTTTCCGCTCGTCAACTATCCAAAAGACGTAATCCTTGTTCCTCGATCACTCCTTCGGACCGCCATTGTGCGCCCATGACCTAGCTCAAATCAGCTAATCGCTGACCCGGTTCCGGCCACGAGGGATGATAGCTGTCTGGTTCGTTGCGACCCGGACCCAAGTTGCTACCGTTTTACTCGACCAAGCTGAAGACGGCGGCGCTGCAGGAGAAAGGAGACTTGTCTCGCTTCATGCGTGCTCCGGGCAGGCGACCTCGTTTCTCTTTTCACGCAAGGGTGTAACATGGGTGTGAGCGCTCCGCCGGCTGTTTCCGACCCGCTCCTCGAAGAATTGGCCGACTCGCGCAGGGATGGTGCCGGCGGGGCGCCGCTCTGGGCCATCCTGCTGCATGATGTGCTGACGCGGCCGACCGGCTTTCCTGGACCCACGCGCTTCGCCGCGCTGATGCTGATCGACGGATCGCTCATCCTGCTGACGCTGCTGCTGGCGGTCATGGCGGTGCCGGGGCCGATCTCCGCGGCCTTCTACGACCGCCCCAGCCTCATGTTCTTCTTCAGCCTGGTGGCGGTCTTCACCATCTGCCTCACCGGCCTCTACTGGCGCAGCTGGCGCTTCCTGTCCTTCGGCGACTGCATCGCCATTTCGACGGCGGTAGGCGGTGGGCTGGCGGCCGCCTGGAGCGTCTGCCTGATCATCTCCGCCAACATTCGCGCCGCGCCGGTCGACGCGCTCGGCTTCGCGCTGCTGCACTCGACGCTGCTGCTGGTGGTGATGATCAGCGCGCGCACGATGCGGCGCGGCCTGCGGGAGATCGCCCGCGCCCATATCATGCCGCAGGAAGACGGCCACAATATCCTGCTGCTGGGCGAACTGGACTGGATCCGCTCGCTGGTCGAATTGCTGCGGGCCGAACCCGTCACCCGCTACAATGTCGTGGGCGCGCTGACCTTCGACGGACGGGAAACCAGGCTGCAGGTGGCCGGCGTCCCCGTGCTCGGGTCGCCCGACCAGCTGCCGCAGATCGTCGAGATGCTGGCGGTGCGCGGGATCAAGCCGGAAAGCCTGGTGATCCGCGCCGACAAGTCGATGGCGCGCCCCGCCTTCTCCCGCCTGGTGAAGCTCGCGGACCAATGCGACCTCACCGTCGCCCGCGCCAGCGACCTGCACAAGGGCGAGGATGGCGAGCCGCGCATCGAGATCAAGCATTTCGAACTGGCCGACCTGCTCGGCCGCCCCGAAGTGTCGCTCCAGCGCAGCATCGTCGACCGGCTGATCCGCGGGCGACGTATCCTGGTCACAGGTGCGGGCGGCACGATCGGCGGCGAACTGGTGCGCCAGATCGCGACCTTCAAGCCGGCCGAGATCGTCCTGCTCGATCATTGCGAATTCAACCTCTACACCATCGAGATGCAGGTGCGGGACAAGTTTCCCGACATCATCTGCCGCCCCGAACTCTGCTCCATTCGCGAGCGGGTGACGGTCGACGACGTGTTCAAGCGGCACCAGCCGGAAATCGTCTTCCATGCCGCCGCGCTCAAGCATGTGCCGATCGTGGAGGGCAATCCTTGCGCCGGCGCGCATACCAATGTGCTGGGCACCCGCAATGTCGCCGACGCGGTCTGCGCCAACGGTTCGCTTGCAATGATCCAGGTATCGACCGACAAGGCGGTCAACCCGGTCGGCGTCATGGGCGCGACCAAGCGGCTGGGCGAGCTTTACTGCCAGGCGCTCGACCTGATCGGCCAATGCGATCCCGACAGCCCGCGCTTCATGACCGTGCGCTTCGGCAATGTGCTGGGGTCCAGTGGCTCGCTGGTCCCGCTGTTCCAGCAGCAGATGGCCGCCGGCAAGCCGCTCACTGTCACTCATCCGGACATGAAGCGCTATTTCATGACGGTCAGCGAGGCGGTGCAGCTGATCCTGCAGAGCAGCGCGCGGGCGATGGAGGCCAAGATCGATCGCGGCACCATCTTCGTCCTCGACATGGGCGAGCCGATCAAGATCGTCGACATCGCCCGCCGCATGATCCGGCTTGCCGGGCTGCGTCCCGAAGTCGACGTGCCGATCCAGTTCGTGGGCCTGAGGCCCGGCGAAAAGCTCTATGAGGAGTTGTTCGACACGACCGAGGAACAGGTGCGCTCCTCCATCCCCGGCGTGATCGAGGCCAGCCCTTGCCCCGTGCCGTTGGAAAAGCTGGTCGACGCCTTCCACCAGCTCTCGACCCTGATCACCGCCTGTGACGAGGAAGGGGTGCGCGACCTGATGAAGGAATTGCTGCGCGCCCCGGCGCAGTCCAACTGGGCCAAGACGCTGCGCGAGATGACGCGCGAAATCGACCTGGTGGGGAAGGCGGCCAATGAATGACCTCGCCCGCCCTTCGCCCGCCGGCCACGCCACCACGGGGGGATGCATGACAGAGCTTGTTCCAGTCCCCGCAGCGCAAGCCGCGCACATCATCGCGCATCTTGGCCTGCCCGATCGCCGCTGGCCGCAATATGAGAGCGACGAGATCGAAGCGGTCGTCCAGGTGCTGGAAAGTGGTCGGGTCAATTCGCTGGTGCATGGCGACCAGTGCCGCGCCTTCGAACGGGAGTTCGCCGCCTATATCGGCATGCCCCACGCTATCTCGCTCGCCAACGGCACGCTGGCGCTGGAACTCGCCCTGCGCGCGCTCGGCGTGGGGCCGGGCGATGAGGTGATCGTACCCGCGCGCAGCTTCTTCGCCAGCACATCGGCGGTCGCCGCCGTCGGTGCGGCGCCCGTCTTTGCCGACATCGACGCCGAAAGCCACACGATCGATCCCGCCAGCGTCGCGGATCGGCTGACCAACCGGACGCGCGCGATCCTTTGCGTCCATCTCGCCGGCTGGCCGTGCGACATGGATGCGCTGCGCGTGCTCGCCGACCGGCACGGCCTCTGGATCGTCGAGGATTGCGCCCAGGCGCATGGCGCGGCGATCCGGGGACGCAAGGTCGGCTCCTTCGGCGATGCGGCGGCTTTCTCCTTCTGCACCGACAAGATCATGTCAACCGGCGGGGAGGGCGGCATGCTGCTGCTGCGGGAGACCGACCATTGGCGCCGCGCCTGGGCCTATAAGGACCATGGCAAGAATGTCGCGACGCTGGGTGCGCCGGCTTCGGGCCATGGCTTCCGCTATGTGCATGAAAGCTTCGGGTCCAACTGGCGCCTGACGGAAATGCAGGCGGCGATCGGCCGGGCGCAACTCGCGAAGCTGCCGCGCTGGCTGGCACGGCGGCGCGACAATGCCGCGCTGCTTGTCCGCGCGCTGGCCGACCATCCGCTGCTGCACGTGCCTGTCGTGCCCGATGGGGTGCAGCATGCCTGCTATAAATTCTACGCCATGCTGACGCGCGAAGCGCTGGAGCAGGGCGTCGACCGCTCGGCCCTCATCGCCGCGCTGGTCGATCGCGGCATCGCGGCTGGGTCCGGCTCCTGCCCCGACATGTCGCGGGAATTGGCGGTGCTGGGCAGCGGCCGTCCCAACCTTCACCCCCTTCCGGTCGCCGCCGACGTGGGCGATCGCAGCCTGATGCTGCCCGTCGACCATCTGCTGGGGGAAGAGGCAATGGATCTGACGGCGGCGACGCTGCTCGATGCATTGGAACCACATCTGTCTTCACGGTCACCCTTCCGCTTGAAATCCGGTCTGGACTGACTTTGCTTTGTTGCTGTCCTGGAAACAGGCAGACCAGCGGCGGGGATCGCTGAAGACAAGAAGAAGGGAGAAGATCATGCGACTCTTTCCTACCGTCGGCCTGTCCCTGCTGCTCAGCCTTTCGACGGCCTGCACATCCATTTCCGGCCTTCCCGCCGTTTCCACCGCCGACGCCAATCAATATCGGCTCGCGCCCGGCGATGAACTGCGCGTCATCGTGCCGGGCATGACCGAGATCGAGAATGGCACGGCCTTCGTCGTCAACGACCGGGGGGAACTGAGCCTGCCGTTGATGGGCGGCATCCCTGCCAGCGGATCCACCATTCCCCAGCTGGAACAGCGTATCGCCACCCAGTTGGTCGAAAAAAAGCTGATGGTCTCGCCCGCGGTCAGCGTGCAGCCGGTCAAGCTCCGCCCGATCTACATCCTGGGTGAGGTCCGCAGCCCCGGCGAATATCCCTATCGCCCCGGCATGACCGTGGTGACCGCCGTTTCGGTCGCGGGCGGATATACTTTCCGCGCCAATCGCAACACGGTCGCGATCATCCGCCAAGTCGGTGGCGCCGCCGCGACGGCCAAGGCTTCGGAAAATACGCCGGTCCAGCCGGGTGACACCATCAAGGTCGTGGAGAAATGGTTTTGACCGCCTTTCGTCTTGCGCCGCTCTGCTCGACCATTTTCGTGGCCGGCCTGTCGGTGCCGGCGGCCGCCCAGCAGCTTGACCGCGCCACCCCGCTGATCGAGGCACCGGCGGAATATAATGCCACGCCGATCCAGCTCGGGCGCCTGGCAGCCTATGTCGGGGCCGATGCGCGCCTCGAATATGATTCGAACATCTACGCCCTGTCATCGAACAAGATCGATGATGAACGGGTGACCGTCTCGCCTTGGGTCAATCTGCTCTACAAGGATGATCGCTTCGATCTCAGCGGCCAGGCGCGCGCGGTGGTGCGGCGTTATTTTTCCAACAAGACGGAAAATGCGGAAGCCGCCACTACCCGGCTCGACGGCACCTACCGCTTTTCCGACGCGGACTCGCTCACGGCCAATGTCGGCTGGACCCGGCTGGTCGAGCAACGCGGAGAACCGGAATCGCTGACCGCGCCGGGCACGCCGCCGCGCAGATATGATCAGATGCTGGGCGAACTCGGCTTTTCCCATCAAGGCGCGCGCATCATCCTGGCGCTCAAGGGCAGCGCGATGCGCAACAATGCGCTGGCCGCCGTCGATGCCGAACGCGATTACACTCAATATGTCGGCTCGGGCAGGGTCGGCTATCGCGTCAGCGGCATCGTCGACGTCTTCGGCGAAGTCTTCATCTCCGCCCGCGATTTTCGCCTGCCTGTCGATTCATCGGGGGTGGACCGCGATTCCAAGACTTATGGCGCGCGCGGCGGCATCGCCTTCGAACCGGGCGGCTTGATCCGGGGCGAAGCGGCCATCGGCGTCTTCCGCTTCAAGCCGGACGATGCCAGCCAGGCGTCCCGCACCGGCCTGTCGATCTCGGCGGGGCTCATCTACACGCCGACGCCGCGCCTTGCGATCACGCTCGACGGGTTTCGCGGCGACGTCGCCACGGTGCAGCAGGGCGCCCAGTCGCGTACCGACACCCGCTTCCAGCTCGGCTTCCAGAACGAGATCTACCATAATCTGCGCTGGCAGGGCGCGCTCATCTACCGCAGAACCGATTTCGTCGGCAGCGCCCAGCATGAACGGTTGATCGCGGGCCAGCTGGAACTGGAATATCTGTTCAACCGCCGTCTGGGCGTAGCGGTGACCGGCAGGCTCGCCAATCGCGCCAGCACCCGGCCGCTCGGCGATTTCGATCGCAGCATAGTGGGCGTGGAACTGCGGTTGCAATATTGACGGCGGCAGGCGAGCAGGGTCAGCGCAGCTGTCGCCCGGCCAGCAACTGGCGATGCGCGAAGTCTAGAAACTCGTCGAAATTCAGCCAATGATCATGGTCGACATCCTGCCAGGCATCATTGTGCATCGGATCAAGGCCGTTGGCCCTTTCCCAGCTGTCGGCCATCCCGTCTTCATCCAGGTCGACATAAGGCTGGCCGGGCGCGACCTTGGGTAGCGGACGGGGGCCGGCGCGCAGGGCGGCATCATGGATGATGGACCCGGTCCTGGTCCGCACCTCGTCGATCGTCCGCACGTCCAGCGAATCGCGCGGGAAAGCGCCCGCCTGCGCCAGCACCTGCGCATAGGCCTGTTCGGCCGGGATCACTCGGACGCTGAGCGGGCAGACCGGGCGGGACACCAGCGCGGCATCGACCGTGCTCTTCTTCATCAACGGAACATGGTCCAGCTTGTTGCCGGCCAGGAAGATTTCCGACTGGCCCGTGCTGTTGTCGACGACGCGGTCGATCGCGGCGATGTTGGACCGGCTGTCAGGACCCTTGCGATAATAATTGCCCACGATGCTGACGGCTGTTCCGCCGAACACCTCATGCACCTCGGTGAACTGGGATTCGCCATTGTAGAGGACGTTGTTCACCACCTCGATGCAGGATTGGGGCATGAAATTGACGTCCGGGTTGCGGTCGCCATTGTGGGCGCACAGATTGCGGATGAAGCTGATCTTCTGCGGTCTTTTGGGATTCGACCCCAGCAGCGCGCATTTGTCGTGCCGGGGGATGCCTTCGGTGAAGATCGAGTTGGAGATGGTGACATTGTCGTTTTCGTCATAGCCGGTCATGATCTGGTCCTGCGACCAGGCGCCGCTGACATGATCGAAGATGATGTTGCGGCTATGTTCGAACAGGAAGGCACCGTTGCTGCCCCTGATGTCGCCATTCAGGTCGGTGCGCACGCGGATGTGGCGGATGACGATGTCATGCGTGTTCTTGGCGATGATCGGCGTATAGGCGTCCGCGCCGCCATTATGCGTGACGATGATGCCGCCGCCCGGCGCCGTCTGCCCCGCGATGGTGAGATAGGGATGGGTGATGATCGGCCGTCGCGTCGTGAAGCGGATCACGCCGCTGACGCGAAAGACGCAGGTGCGAGGTCCCGACGCCTCTATGCAGGCGCGCAGCGATCCCTTGCCATGATCGGCCAGCGTGGTGACGGGAATGATGGCTCCGCCACGCCCGCCCCGGGCGCGGCGGCCAAAGCCTTCCGCGCCGGGAAAGGCTTCGGCCCCCGGCACCTCGGGCAATACCGATGAGCCGTCCAGGTCCGGCGTCATGCTCATCCGGGTGAAGAGGTCGGACGGGGCGACGAAGGGGGTCAGCAGCAGGGCGGCGATCGCGACACCAATGATGGGGGTCGCATGATGGCTTACCATGACGGCGCCGTCCGCAGCCGGCCGGCGGTCAGCAGCGACTGATAGATGGCGCTGATCTGGCTGACATGGCGTTCGGCGCCGAACCGCGCGCTGGCTGCCTCCAGCGCGGTCGCGGCGATGGCGTCGGATCGGGCAGGCTCGGCGAGCAAGCCGATGATCTCGGCCGCCATCGCGGCGGGATCGTCCGCCTGGGCCAGCAGGCCGTTCACGCCATGGTCGATCGCTTCGATATTGCCGCCGGACGCTGCGGCGACCACCGGCGTGCCCAGCAGCATGGC
>DATEJA010000372.1:0-6358 GCA_035278405.1 Sphingobium sp.
TTCAACGTTATAGTCGGATGCCTGGAGCAGCTTGAGGATGATGTTTTCGACATCCTCGCCGACATAGCCCGCCTCGGTCAGCGTGGTCGCGTCGGCCATGGTGAAGGGCACGTCGAACGTCTTGGCCAGCGTCTGCGCGAGCAGCGTCTTGCCGCAGCCGGTCGGTCCGACCAGCAGGATGTTCGATTTGGCCAGTTCCACCTCGCCTGGCTTGGCGCCGTGGTTGAGGCGCTTGTAATGATTGTGGACGGCGACCGATAGGACGCGCTTCGCCCGGTTCTGGCCGATCACATAATCGTCCAGCACATCGCAGATTTCCTGCGGGGTGGGCACGCCGCCATCCTTCTTGCCGACGAGACCACCCTTGGTCTCCTCGCGGATGATGTCGTTGCACAGCTCCACGCACTCGTCGCAGATGAACACGGTCGGCCCCGCGATCAGCTTACGCACCTCATGCTGCGACTTGCCGCAGAAGGAGCAGTAAAGCGTGCTTTTAGAATCGGAGCCCGTGAGCTTAGTCATTCGCCAATCTTTCTTCCCTGCCTCATGCGAGAACCGTCGCTGGCTCGGGATAATCTGGTCCTAGGATCATCCTAGACCGCGTCGCGCCGGTTTCACAAGGGGAGAAAACGGCGCGCGCGATTAAGATCCATGTCAGCTTTCCGCCGTTTCCGGAGCAGCCGGGCGCCGGTCGAACACTTCGTCCACCAGGCCGAAAGCCTTGGCTTCCTCTGCTTCCAGGAAGGTATCGCGGTCCATCGCCCGTTCCACTTCCTCCAGCGAACGGCCGGTATATTGGACGTAAAGATTGTTCAACCGGCTGCGGATGCGCAGGATTTCCTTGGCCTGGATCTCGATATCCGAAGCCATGCCCTGCGCGCCGCCGGACGGCTGGTGCACCATGATGCGCGCGTTGCTGAGCGCGATGCGCTTGCCCGGCTCACCGGCGGCGAGCAGGAAGCTGCCCATCGAGGCGGCCTGGCCGATGCAGACGGTGCCGACCTGCGGGCGGATATATTTCATCGTGTCGTGGATCGCCATGCCGGACGTCACCACGCCACCGGGCGAGTTGATATACATCCAGATGTCCTTCTTCGGATTTTCCGACTCGAGGAACAGCAGCTGGGCAACGATCAGCGAGGCCATATGATCCTCGACCTGGCCGGTCACGAAGATGATCCGCTCGCGCAACAGGCGCGAATAAATGTCGAAGCTGCGCTCGCCACGATTGGACTGTTCGATGACGATGGGGACCAGCGCGGCCATGGGATCGGTCATGATGTCGGTCATTTTGCTCTTTCAGTGAGGTGCTTTTGCCCGCCCACTACATCGGCACAAAAGCAAGGCGGTTCAAGGGGTCCTGTGAAGGTGAGGCGCAGCGTCAATCGCGGCGGGCGAAATCCGATGGCGCGCGGAAGGCGAGATAGGCCAGCCGCCGCACCTCCCGCCGGCCCCGGACGACCGTATCGAGGATAAGCCCGCACATGCCCGACAGCGTCGCCAGGATCATCAGGCCGGTGACCAGGATCGCGGTCGGGAAGCGCGGCACGAGGCCGGTCTGCATATAGGTGAGGATCAGCGGCGCCGCCAGCACCAGGGCGCAGACGGCAAGCAGCGCGGCGAAGACGCCGAAGAAGAGAATGGGCCGCTCGATCCGATAGAGGGTGATGATCGTGCGCAGGATGCGCCAGCCGTCGCGATAGGTCGAAAGCTTGCTGACCGATCCTTCGGGCCGGGCGCCATAGGCGGTGACGACTTCTGCCACGGGCATGGCCAGTTCCAGCGCGTGGACGCTGATTTCCGTCTCGATCTCGAAGCCCGCCGACAGGACCGGGAAGCTTTTGACGAAGCGGCGGGAAAAGACGCGGTAGCCCGAAAGGATATCGGTGAAGCTGCGGCCGAAAAGCTGCTTCAAGAGGCTGGTCAGTGCCCAATTGCCGAAGCGATGGCCGCGCCGATAGGCTTCCTCCACCTCGCTCTTGCGCGAGCCGACGACCATGTCGAGATTGTCCTCCAGCATGGCCGCGACCATCCTGGGCGCGGCGGCTGCCTCATAGGTCGCGTCGCCATCGGCCATGACGTAGATGTCGGCGTCGACATCGGCGAACATGCGGCGGACGACATGGCCCTTGCCCTGCTGGCTGACGCGGCGGACGATCGCGCCCGCCCCGGCCGCCAGCTCGCGGCTGCCGTCGCTGCTGTTATTGTCGAAGACGTAGATGTCGGCCGAAGGCAGCGCGCGGCGGAAATCCTCGACCGTCTGCACGATGGCGCCTGCTTCATTATAGCAGGGCAGGATCACGGCGATGCGCGGGCTGGCCAGCCCCTCGTCGCTCGTTACTGCCGGAAATTCCTTCATCGGTCTCAAAAACCTTCCATCGCCGCGCGCGCGTTCCTGCGAAAGCAGGAGGCAGGACGCAAGGTCGCGCCCGTCACCCCTAGACCCCTGCCTTCGCAAGAGCATGTTGTTCTTATACTCGCCGTCCGAAAACGCCATGCAGGAGTTGGCTTAACATTTCGTCTGCCGGCGCCCTCAAAGGAAAAGCGCCCGCGCTTCTTAGGAAGCCGGGCGCTCATCCAGTCGGGCCATGCCGGCCTTATTCAGCCTTGGCGGCAGCCTTTTTGGCAGGCGCCTTCTTGGCCTTGGGCTTGTCTTCGGCAGCGGCTTCCTCAGCTACGGCCCCATCCTTCTCAGCTTCGTCCTTCTTGGCGGCAGCCTTCTTGGCCGGCGCCTTCTTGGCAGGGGCTTCCTCAGCGGCCTCGGCAGCCGGGGCCTCTTCAGCCTCGGCCTTCTTCTTGGGAGCCGCCTTCTTGGCCTTGGGCTTTTCGTCATGATCATGGTCATGACCACAGCCCGGGCCGTGGACGTGCGGCTTCAGGTCGCCGTCTTCAGCCTCGATCGCCGCTTCCAGTTCCTCGCGGCTGACGGCGCGGTCGCTGATCTCGGCCTTTTCGAACAGGAAGTCGACGACCTTGTCCTCATAGAGAGGCGCGCGCAGCTGGGCGGCAGCCATCGGGTCCTGGCGGACATATTGCACGAAGCGCTCGCGGTCCTGCGGGCTGTACTGCTGCGCCGCCTGCATGATCAGGCGGTTCATTTCCTGGTCGGAAACGACAACGCCGTTCGCCTGGCCGATTTCCGAGAGCAGCAGGCCGAGGCGGACGCGGCGCACGGCGATGGCGCGATAATCTTCCTTCTCGGCTTCCATTTCCTTGAGGGCCGCTTCCGGATCTTCCTCATGGCTGGCTTCGTGCTGAAGCTGGGCCCAGATCTGATTGAACTCGGCTTCCACCATGCTCGGCGGCACGTCGAAGTCATGCGCGGCGGCGAGCTGGTCGAGCAGCTTGCGCTTCATATAGGTGCGGGTGAGGCCATTATGTTCCTGCTCGATCTGGCCCTTCAGCAGCTCTTTGAGCTTGTCCAGACCTTCCAGGCCCAGCGACTTGGCGAAATCATCGTTTAGCTTGGGCTTGTCGGCGTTCAGGATCGCCTTGACGGTGATGTCGAAGGTCGCATCCTTGCCGGCGAGGTGGGCCGCACCATAATCTTCGGGGAAGGTCACGGTGATGACCTTCTCGTCGCCCTTCTTGACGCCGGCCAGCTGCTCTTCGAAGCCGGGGATGAACTGGCCCGATCCGATCTTGAGCTTCACGTCCTCGGCCGAACCGCCTTCAAAGGCTTCGCCGTCGATCTTGCCGACGAAATCGATGGTCAGCGTGTCGCCGTCCTTCGCCTTGTGGGCAGCGGCATGTTCTTCCAGCGCGCCCTGCTGGGTCGCGATGCGGCCGGCAGCTTCATCGACCTGCGCGTCGGCGACTTCGGCGGTCAGGCGCTCCAGCTTGAGGCCATCGATGCTGGGCGCGGCGATCTCGGGCAGCACTTCCAGCGCGACCTTGATCTCGGCGTCCTTGCCGAATTCGAAGCCTTCGTCCAGTTCGACGGAGGGCTGCATCGCGGGGCGCAGCTTGTTGTCGGCGATCAGCTTCTGGATGCTGTCCTGGATCGAATTGTTGAGCGCGTCACGCTGCAGCGATTCGCCGTGCATCTTCTTGACGAGGTTGGCGGGCACCTTGCCGGGGCGGAAGCCGGGCATGCGCACCTGCGGCGCGATCGCGGCCACTTCCTTTTCCACGCGGGCGTCGATGTCCTTCGACGTGATGGTCACGGTGTAGGCGCGCTTCAGGCCCTCGTTCAACGTCTCGACAGTCTGCATCTCTTCTCTCAAACGCTTTCTTCAGCTGAATTCAGGTGGCGCCTGTGGTGACACGGGGCCTGGCGCAAACTGGTGCGGGCGAAGGGACTCGAACCCCCACATCTTGCGATACCAGAACCTAAATCTGGCGCGTCTACCAGTTTCGCCACGCCCGCATCGGTCGCCGGTCGGCGCGGCATAGAGAAAAGCGGGAGGCGAGGCAAGGGATTGTGGATAAGTCGCGGGGAACCGGCGCGGGCAGCCGCGCGTAGCCTGTATTTCCACAGGAGAGAGCCATGGCCACCCAGCCCGACCCGGCGCCGATCGGCGTGCCGCCGCCCGATACCATCCAGCCGCAGTCGCCACCCGAAACGCCCGCGCCCACGACTCCGGACGAAGCGCCCGGCGGCGAACCGCCCGGCTTCATGCCCGAGCGGCCCGATTACGACCAGCCGGACAGGTCCATACCCGAACTGCCGCCCGACTGAAGGCGCAACATATCCACAGTTTTTCTGCAACGGCGAAAAGTTTTTTTCGCTGGCGCACAAGATTGACCTTCCCCCTGCTGGACAGGTCCCTGCAGGCGTGATTGAACTGTGACAGATAAATGAAAGCGGGAGAGGCGCGGCTGACATCAAGGGGGTCAACGTGCATCAAATTCGCGCCAAGCTGGAATGGTTCAAGACGGTGATCCTGCCACAGGAGGCCGCGTTACGCGGGCGGCTTCGGCGGATACTTCCCTCCACGCATGAACTGGACGACATGGTCGCCGAGGTCATGGCCAGGGCCTATGCCACGGATAATTGGGAAAATGTGACGACGGGCCGGGCCTATCTGTTCACCATCGCCCGCAATCTGGTGATCGACACCGCCCGCCGCAACAAGGTGGTGAGTTTCGAAACGATCGCCGACCTGGAATTGCTGCAGGGCGAAAACAATGCCGAAGCGCAGTTGCACGCCCGCGAGGCGCTGCGGCAGATCGAAACCATCGTCGAATCGCTGCCGACACAATGCCGGCGCGTCTTCATCCTGCGGCGAATCCATGAAAGATCGATGCAGGAAATAGCGGCGGAGATGGCGCTGTCCGTTTCTACAGTTGAAAAACATCTGGCCAAAGCGATCGCGTTAGTTATGCGGGCCTGGGCGGAACGTGAGGAAACGGATTTCGAGCGTGCAGGCGTCGGGACCAGGGTCAAGCTGCAGCAGCCGGGACGCGATCGAGGCGCAAGCCGCGCGCCTGCTGGCCAGGCTTAACAGCGATCCCAGCCCGCAGGACGAAGCCGAACTGTGCGACTGGGTCGCGGCCGACCCGCGTCACGCCATCGCCTTCGCCCGCGCCGAGGCCGCCTGGGAAGCCGCCGAGCGGCTGAAGAGCGCCGCTGCCGAAGTCCATCTGCCGCCGATGGCGCAGATCGTCAGCGAGGACAAGCAGCGCCGGCTGTCCCGCAACATCATGATCGCGGCCGGGGTCGCGATCTTGCTGTTCCTGGTCGCGGCGGTCGTCACCGTCCGCATCTTCAACGATGTCGAGCGCTATCAGACCCGAGTCGGAGAGATCCGCACCCTGCGCCTGGCCGATGGGTCCGTCCTTTCCCTAAACAGCGACAGCGAGGCGGAAGTCCGCTTCACCGACCATGGCCGCAAGGTTCGCATCCTGAAGGGCGAAGCGTCGTTCACCGTCGCGCATGACCGCGAAAAGCCCTTCGAGGTCGAAGCGCGATCCGCCCTGATCCGCGCCACGGGAACGGCGTTCAATGTCCGTCTGCGCCCGTCGCTGATCGAAGTCACCGTTACAGAGGGCAGCGTCAGCCTGCGCTGCGGCGAGCACAGGGCGGACCTTGTCACCGCCGGCACCGGCGCCATCCTCCAGCCCCGCAGCTTCGTCCTGACGCATCTGGATTCGCGGCTGGTCGACCAGCGGATGGCCTGGCGGCGCGGGATGGTGGAACTGAACGGTCAGACGATCGAACAGGCCGCCGGCGAGTTCAACCGCTATCGAACCACGCCGATCCTGATCGGCGACACACGGGTTTCTTCCCTGCGCGTGTCAGGGCAGTTCCGCACGTCGGACAGCCATGCTTTCCTCTCCATGCTGCAGCGGACGCTGCCCATCCGTGTGGTGGATGGCGAGGAAGGCTCCGTCATGCTGCTCTATCGCGACGCGC
>DATEJA010000373.1:0-5431 GCA_035278405.1 Sphingobium sp.
CGGAACCAGGTGACGGCGGCGCGATTGGTCAGCTTGCCGTCCAGCAGGGAGAGGTTGAGGCCGGCATAGCCGACATATTGGTCGAGCTTGCTGACGTCGGTCGTGTCCATAGGCGCGCCGAAGAAGATGTCCGTGTCGAGATCGGCATGGATATAATAGCCGCGCAGGTCGAGGCTGAGATTGTCGGAAAAGGCGAGCTTCAGCTTGGCGTTGGTGGCGACATTTTCATAGCCGTCCTTTTCCGTGCCGTTCACAGCCGCCGAAATGCCGTCGGTGCGGAAATAGGCGACGCCGACCCCGCCCGAGGCGATGCCGCTGCTGCCCGACACATCAGCCTTGGCATTGAGCGTGTCGGCATAGCCATAGTCGACCGAGGCGCTGCCGCCGAAGCTTTCGGCCGGATCGCCGGTCATGATGTTGACGACGCCGCCGATCGCCTGGCTGCCATAGACGACCGAGTTGGAGCCGCGCAGCACTTCGATACGGCGGATGTTGCCGGTCAGCAGATTGCCGAAATCATAGGCGTCGCCGATGCCGCTCGGGTCGTTGATCTTGACGCCGTCCAGCAGCACCAGCGTCTGCGTCGTTTCCGCGCCCCGGATCGACACGCCCGTGACGCCGCCCACCGCGTCGGCGCGGTTGAAGCGGATGCCGGGCGTGGTCGCGATGAGGTCGGCGACGCTGACGGTCTGGCGCGTCTCGATCGTCTGCGCGTCGATCACGGTGACGGCCTGGCCGACTTCATCGCGCGGCTGTTCGATGCCGAGCGCGGTGACGATGATGTCGGCCTTCTCCTCCGCCAGCGCAGGCGTGGCGGCGAGCAGCGCGATGAGCGAAATTCCGGTCTTCAGCATGTTATCTGTCTTCCCTGAGCGTCGTGCGACTTCAGGCAAGGGCGTCCGCGCGAACGGTCGGCATGCGGGGGAAAGGCAGACGCCAGCGTCCCGCCCCACGCACCGATGCGGCCCCCGCCGCTTCGTCGCTCAGACGGAAAACACCGTGCCCGGGCCGATCCCTGGACCCAAGGCAAGAGCGACCAAGCGCCGGCAGGTCTCCTGGCTCGCGGGTCACAGCATCGATGCACGAGCCTTCCCGGACATGCCTGTCCAGTGGCCGGTCCCCCGCGCCTTCCCCTTTGAAAGCGTGCGGTCCCCAGTGCATCGCGCTCACCGCTTACAGTTGCAGGGACAGCCGTGGAGTTGGACGGCAAAGCCCGTCCGCACCACATTCCCTTTTCAGCCCTTGTGGGCACCGGCGCGATCTTCTGGGCGCGCGCCATAGGGCAAAGCGCCCGCCGTGCCAAGCCGCCGCAAGCGGACATTGCGCGGGCGTGCCCCGCCGCCTTTATGATCGGGCCTGGAAGGAAGCCATTCATGCCCGATTCGTTCGCCATCACCGCCGCCGATGTGGAGGACGCCGCGCGGCTGATCGGGCCGGTCGCGATCCGCACGCCGCTCCTGGAAAACGCCTTTCTGAACGAGCGCTGCGGCGGGCGGGTGCTGGTGAAGTTCGAAGGGGCGCAGCATAGCGGATCGTTCAAGTTTCGCGGCGCCTATAACCGGCTCGCGCGGCTGGATGCGGACCAGCGCAAGGCGGGCGTGGTCGCCTGGTCGTCGGGCAATCACGCGCAGGGGGTCGCGTTCGCCGCGCGGTTGCTGGGCATGCCCGCGACCATCGTGATGCCGGCCGACGCGCCGGCGATCAAGGCCGCCAATACCCGCGCGCTGGGCGCGGAGGTCGTGACCTACGACCGTTTCACCCAGAGTCGGGAAGAGATTGCGCGCGCGCTCGTGCGGGAACGCGGGGCGGCGCTGGTCCCTTCCTATGACGACCCTTTCGTCATGGCCGGCCAGGGGACGATCGGCCTGGAGATTCTGGATCAGGCGGCGGAACGGGCGATCGAGGTCGGTCAGATCCTGGTCAATTGCGGCGGCGGCGGCATGGTGTCGGGCATCGCCACGGCGGTGAAGGCGCGGTGGGCGGATATACTGATCCATGCGGTCGAGCCGGCCGGGTTCGACGACACGGCGCGGTCGCTGGCCAGCGGCGCGCGCGAGAGCAATGATCCGGCCGCGCGGTCGATCTGCGACGCGCTGCTGGCGCCGATGCCGGGCGAACTCACCTTCCCCATCAACCGCGCGCTGCTGGCCGGCGGGCTGGTGGTCAGCGACGAACAGGTGCGCGACGCGATGCGCTTTGCCTTTGCGGTGCTGAAGCTGGTGGTGGAACCGGGCGGCGCGGTGGCGCTGGCGGCGATGCTGGCGGGCCTCGCACCGCGCTGCAACGGCGCGAGCGTGGTGGTGATTTCGGGCAGCAATGTCGATGCGGACATCTATGCGCGCATCCTGGCGGGGGCCGCATGATGCGCTTGCTGGGCGCGGTGCTGGCAGGCGGGCGATCGAGCCGCTTCGGCAGCGACAAGGCGCTGGCGATGCTGGGCGGGCGGACGCTGCTCGACCATGCGATGGCGGCGCTGGCCCCGCATGTCGAGACGGTGGTGGTGTGCGGGCGCGCGGGCGGCCTCGCCGATCGGCCGGCGCCGGACATGGGGCCGCTGGGCGGGCTCAACGCAGCGCTGCACCATGCGCTGGCGGAGGGTTATGATGCGGTGCTGACGACGGGGTGCGACATGCCGGTCTATCCCGCCGGCCTGGCGCAGGCGCTGGTCGGTGAGGGCGCGGCGGTGCTGAAGGGGCAGCCGCTTGCCGGCTTCTGGCCGGCGGCGCTGGCCGGCGAACTCGACGCGCATCTGGCGGAAGAAAATAATCGTTCGATCCGGGGCTGGCTCGAACGGATCGGCGCGCGGGTGGTGGATCGGGCGGATCTGGTGTTGCCCAATGTCAATCGGCCGGAGGATCTGGAGGGATTGGGGGAGAGCGACTGACCATCTCGTGCTCCTGCTTTCGCAGGAGCACGGCGCATCATGCCTCGACCGAAATAGTCACCCCCAACTCCGCCGGCATGGCGGTGCCCGCCACCGCTTCGCCGATCAGCAACAGGGTCGGGTCTTCGTCGCTGATCGTCGCCACCAGGAAAGCGAGCGCGTTGAGCTTGCCCCGGATCAGCCGTTCGGTCGGCAGCGAGACATTGACGGCGACCATCACCGGCGTTTCGGGGTCGCGGCCGGCGACGATCAGCTGGCGGCTGATCTCGGCGGCGGCGGCGCGTCCCATATAGATGCCGAGCGTGCCGCCGGGGCGGGCGAGCGCCTCCCAGTCGAGTTTCAGCGGCTCGCCGGCCTTGAGGTGCGCGGTCACCAGCGTCAGCCCGCGTGCCTTGCCGCGCAGGGTGAGCGAGGCGTGGCCGCTCGCCGCCGCCGCGCTGGCGGTGGTGATGCCTGGGCAGATGCTGACGCGGATGCCGTCGGCGGCCAGATGCTCCATCTCCTCGGCCGAGCGGCCGAAGACCGAGGGATCGCCGCCCTTGAGGCGAACGACGCGCTTGCCGGCCTTGGCGGCGGCGAGCAACAGGTCGTTGATGCTTTCCTGGGCTTTCGAATGGCGGCCCGACCGCTTGCCGACGCTCACCCGCTCGATACCCTCGGGGATGAGGTCGAGGACGCCCGGCCCCACCAAAGCGTCGTAGAAGACGATCTCGGCCGCCGCGATCAGCTTTTCCGCCTTGCGAGTGAGGAGGTCCGGGTCGCCCGGCCCCGCGCCGACCAGCCAGACCTGTCCGGGGGCGATAAGCTCATTCTGCTGCATGGAGAGTCTCCTGAGGCATCTGGGCGAGGATGTTGGCGAGCGCGGGGCGGCAGGAGCCGCAATTGGTGCCCGCGCCGATCGCCTTGCCGATGGCGGGCACGTCGACGAGATTCTGCTCGCGGATCGCCGCCATGATCTGGTTGAGGCCGATGTCGAAACAGACGCAGATGGTCGCGCCCTTGTCGGGCTGGCTGCCGGGGCCGCGCGCGGCCAGCACCGAACCGCCCACCCCTTCGGCCTCCAGCTGGCGGATCAGCCAGTCGCGCGAAGGGAGCAGGCCGGTGCGGGTGACAAACAGCACGCCGTTCAGCCGCCCCTCGCTGATGGTCGCGATGCGCCGGGTGCCACGCGAGGCGTCCACGGCTTCGACGCGGTCGCCCTTGGGCAGGAAGGCGTCGAGCCGCGCCGGGTCGCCATTGCCGGCAATCTCGTAGAGCGCGCCGCCCGGCACGGTGATGCGGGTGGACCAGAGGCAGGGCAGCTTCACCGGCTGGTCCCCGCGCACGATCAGGAAACCCTTCCATTCGGTCGCGACCTTTTCGACGCTGGCCGGGGTGGATTTGAAGCCGGGCTGGCCCGAATGGGGATCGACCAGCGGACGGGGCAGAAGGCCGGTGCGGCCGCCGCTCGACATCTGGTCGGTCCAGTGGATCGGCGTGAAGATTTCTCCCGGCCGCTGGCCCTCGCTCAAGGACACGCGGAAGATGCTGTTGCCCTGCGCGGTCTGCACCCGGGCAAGGTCGCGATCGGCAATGCCCAGCGCCTCGGCATCCGCCGGATGCATCTCGACCAGCGGCTCCTCGCGATGGCGGGCGAGCTTGGGCGACAGGCCGGTGCGGCTCATCGTGTGCCACTGGTCGCGATAGCGGCCGGTGTTGAGCGTCATCGGCCACTGTTTGAGCGGCTCCTGCAGCTCCATCTGCTTGGTGAGGACGAGGCGCGCCTTGCCGTCCGGGGTCGGGAAGCGGCCGTCGGCGAAGGGCCTTTCGCCGCCCCAGCGGAAGGGCTCCATCACCTCATAGGCGTCGTTGCCGATGGTCGCCTGGGCGCGCAGGTTGAGCAGCCGGGCGCCGTCATTCTGATAGGCGGTCAGGCGCGCATGTTCGCGCCAGATGTCGGCGGGCCGATCATAGGCGAAGGCGTTGCGCCAGCCCATGCGGCGGGCGACTTCGGTGATGATCCACCAGTCCGGCTTGGCTTCGCCGGGCAGCGCCAGGAAGGGACGCTGGCGGCTGATCGTGCGGTCCGAATTGGTGACGGTGCCGTCCTTCTCGCCCCAGCCGGCAGCGGGCAGGCGAATGTCGGCATGGACGCTGGAATCGGTGTCGGTCATGATCTCGGACACGACGAGGAAGGGCACGGACTCGAGCGCTTCCCTCACGCGGTTCGCGTCGGGCAGCGAGACAGCGGGGTTGGTCGCCATGACCCAGAGCGCCTTCACGCGCCCTTCGTTGATCGCGCGAAACAGGTCGACCGCCTTGAGGCCCGGCTTGGTCGCCATTTGGGGCGCGGCCCAGAAACGTCCCACGCGCTCCACATTTTCCGGCGCGAAGTCCATGTGGCTGGCGAGGGTCGAGGCGAGCCCTCCGACTTCGCGGCCGCCCATGGCGTTGGGCTGGCCGGTGATCGAAAAGGGCGCGGCGCCCGGCTTGCCGATGCGGCCGGTGGCAAGGTGGACGTTGACGATCGCGTTGACCTGATCGGTGCCACGGATCGACTGGTTGATG
>DATEJA010000374.1:0-5142 GCA_035278405.1 Sphingobium sp.
GATCCAGCCTTTCGGCTTCCTGATCGCGCTGACCGCCGACTGGCTGGTGTCGCGCGTGTCGGCCAACAGCGCGGCGTTCATCGGCCTGTCGCCCGAGGCAATGCTGGGCCGGCCGATCGGCGACATCTTTCGTGGCGAGGCCATCCATACGCTGCGCAATCGCATCACTCTGCTGCGCGGGCCGGACGCGGTGGAGCGGATCTTCTCGCTGACGTTGATGGAGGGCGTGCCGCCCTTCGACGTGGCGGTGCATTTCTCCGGCTCGCTCGTTGTGATCGAGGCAGAGCCGGCCAGCGCCGACGAGATGGAAGCGAGCAGCATGGTGCGGTCGATGGTCGCGCGGCTGGCGCAGACCGATGGCATGACCGCCTTCCTCCGCGACGGCGCGCGGCAGGTGCGGGCGCTGACCGGCTTCGACCGGGTGATGGTCTATCGCTTCGCCGAAGGGGGCGACGGCGAAGTGGTCGCCGAAGCGCTGCGGCCGGGCATCGACAGTTTCTTCGGCCTGCACTATCCGGCCTCCGACATTCCGTCGCAGGCACGGGCGCTCTATCTGCGCAACATCTTCCGCGTGATCGCCGATGTGAAGGCGACGCCGGTGCCGGTGGTCCCCGCGCTCGATCCATCGGGCGCGGCGCTCGACATGTCGCTGTGCCTCACCCGGGCGGTGTCGCCGATCCACATCGAATATCTCGGCAATATGGGAGTGGGCGCTTCGCTCTCCATTTCCATCGTGGTGGGCGGCCGGCTTTGGGGCCTGTTCGCCTGCCATCATTATGCGCCGCGCCTGCCGAGCTTCGCGCAACGCAGCGCGGCCGAACTGTTCGGCCAGATCTTCTCGATGATGCTGGAAAGCCGCGAGCGGGCGGAGACGGCGGACTATGAGGGCAAGGCGCGGCAGGTCGCCGACCGGCTGCTGTCGGCGGTGGCGCAGGACCATGACCTGCTGACCAACGCGCGCTGGCTGGGCGATGTCGTGTTCGACACGGTGCCGGCCGACGGCGTGGGCGTCTATATCGACGGGCAGATGACGCTGTCGGGCCTGACGCCGGACGAAAACGCCTTTGCCGCAATCGTTTCGATGCTGAACCGCACGGCGGCCAGTCAGGTCTATGCGACCGACAGCCTGAGCAAGATCATGCCGGAAGCCGAAGCCTTCGCCGATCGCGCCGCTGGCCTGCTCGCCATTCCCCTGTCCAGGCGGCCGCGCGACTATGTCGTGCTGTTCCGCGCGGAGCAGCTGCGGTCGGTGCGATGGGCCGGCAGCCAGGAAAAACATATCGAATACGGGCCGAACGGCCCGCGCCTGACGCCGCGCAAGAGCTTCGAGGAATGGTCGGAACTGGTGAAGGGCACCGCCATCCCCTTCACGGCGGCCGAGCTGCGCGTCGCCGAAGCGCTGCGCACCGCCTTGCTGGAAGTCGTGCTGCGCCTGTCCGATTCGGCGCATGAGGAACGGCAGCGGGCGCATGAGAAGCAGGAATTGCTGATCGCCGAACTGAACCATCGGGTGCGCAACATCCTCTCGCTGATCCGGGGGCTCTTGTCTCAGACGCGCGACAGCGCCCGATCGATCGACGAGTTCATCGACACGCTGGAAAGCCGCGTCCACGCGCTCGCCCGCGCCCACGACCAGATCACCGCCGATCGCTGGGCGCCCGCGCGGCTCTATGACCTCATAGAGGTGGAGGCCGGCGCCTATCTGGGCGAAAAGCGCGATCGGGTGCGGCTGACCGGGCCCAATGTGCTGCTGACGCCGTCGGCCTTCACCGTGATCGCCCTGGTGATCCACGAACTGCTGACCAACGCCGCCAAATATGGCGCGCTGTCCGACGGCGGCACCGTGGCGATCGACTGGCACCAGGACGAGGACGGCAGCCTGCTGCTCCATTGGGTGGAAAATGGCGGGCCGGCGGTCGTCGCGCCGACGCGGCGCGGTTTCGGGTCGACCGTGATCGAACGGTCCATCCCCTATGATCTGGATGGCAAGGCTGAGGTGGCCTATCGCCTCGCGGGGCTGGAGGCGCATTTCTGCATCCCTTCGGTCCATGTCGTATCGGTTCTGCCCGATGTCGGCTTGCAGGAGCGCAAGCGCGCGGTGGTCGCGCCCGCGCCTGAACTGCTCAAGGGGCGCCATGTCCTGCTGGTCGAGGACAATATGATCATCGCCATGGACGGCGAGGACGCGCTGCGCGACCTGGGCGCGGAAGTCGTCACCGCCGCGAGCGTCGGGCGGGCGCGCGAGGCGCTGGCGCTCGGTCGCGTCGATTTCGCGGTGCTCGACTTCAATCTGGGCAAGGAAACGAGCCTGCCCATCGCCGACCTGCTGGCCGAGCGAGGCGTGCCCTTCCTGTTCGCCACCGGCTATGGCGACGGGCTCGACCTGCCGGAACGATTCGCGGAGGTGACCCTGCTCAAGAAGCCCTATTCGGGCGCGGCCCTGGCGCAGGCGATCGCGCCGATGATGGGTGAGGGCAGCTAATATCGGCCGTGAAACGAACGGTTTCGCGTCCTGATATTGTATCCGGCCCTTCGCTCGCCAATCTGTGCGAGCATGAAACAGCCCAGTCTCTTCATCCCTCATGGCGGCGGTCCCTGCTTCTTCATGGACCCGTCCGATCCCGATCGCCCGCACAGCGACCCGATGTGGCAGCCGATGCAGGCCTATCTCGCGGGGCTGATTGCCAGCCTGCCCGAGCGGCCGCGCGCGCTGCTGATCATATCGGGCCATTGGGAGGAGCCGGCCTTCACCGTGCATCGGGGCAAGGCGCCCGCCTTGCTGTTCGATTATTACAACTTCCCGCCGCATACCTATTCCTTGCGCTGGGACGCGCCGGGTGCGCCGGAACTGGCGGAACGCGCGGCCGGGTTGCTGCGCGAGGCCGGTTTGCCGACCGCCGAAGAAACGGAGCGGGGCTGGGACCATGGCATCTTCATCCCGATGAAGGTGGCGCTGCCGCAAGCCGATATTCCCGTGGTGCAACTGTCGCTGCGGCAGGATCTGGACCCTGCGGCGCATGTGGCGGCCGGGCGTGCGCTGGCGCCGCTGCGGGACGAGGGCGTGCTGATCATCGGATCGGGCATGAGCTTCCACAATATGCGCGTGCGCGGACCCGCCGCGATCCCGCCCTCGGCCTTGTGGGACGAGGCGCTGGCGGATGCGGTCACCGATCCCGACCCGGCGCGCCGTGCCGCCCGCGTCATCGCTTGGCAGGACCTGCCCGAAGCGCGTTTCGCCCACCCGCGCGAGGAGCATCTCTTGCCGCTGATGGTGGCCCTGGGAGCGGGGGCCGACGATGCGGCACGGCTCGACCATCGCAGCGTGGCGCTGGGCTGGACGGTGTCGGCCTATCGCTTCGGATAAGCTTGGTCTTCGCCCCTCCGGCCTTCGCCGGGATGAGACTGTAATCGGGAAGGAGCGATTACGGGCGGCGTAGCGCCGGCACGGCGCGGGCGGCATCTTCGGGCGCGATGCCCGGAGGCGGCGCGCCGACCACCTGTTCCTCGCCGCGCATCACCCGGCCCGCTCGGCGGATCGCACCGCGCAGCCGGGGATAGATGCCGCAGCGGCAGATATTGGTGATGGCGCCGTCTATCTCTTCGTCGCTCGGGTCACTGTTGCGCTTCAGCAGAACCGAGGCGGCCATGATGATGCCGGGGACGCAATAGCCGCATTGCGATACATTGTCGGCGGCGAACACCTGTTGCAGCGGATGGCCGCGATCGGGCGACAGCCCCTCGATCGTGGTGACGAAGCGGCCTTCAGCATTGCGGATGCTGATCTGGCACGATCGCACCGCTTCACCGTCGATATCGACAGTGCAGGCGCCGCAATCACCCGTGCCGCAGCCATATTTGGTGCCCGTGAGGTTGGACGCGTCGCGCAGCGCCCAGAGCAGCGGCGTGTCCGGGTCCATCCGATATTGCACCGGCCTGTCATTGACCGTGAATTTCGTCATGCCGCTTCGTCCTCCACCTGATGATAGAGCACTTCGTTGCGGATGTGGATGGTGCGCGAGGCCAGCCGGATCTCCTGGATGAAGGTGCCGAACGCGGCCGCCTGCAACACCATCGCCAGGCTGAACAGGATCGCGACCGGCGTGCCGAGATGCGCGCCGAACAGGTTGCCGCCGAACAGCAGGATGACGACCAGGCAGACGGCGCAGGCCGACGCCACCGACAGGAAGATGGCGCTGTTGACGACGCTCATCCGCCGGTCGAGCACGCGGATCTCGCTCACCATCCGGTCATGTTCCTTGCCCCGGCTGCTCAGGATCTTGTCTTCCACCAGTCGGGCGCGATCGATGATGCGGGCGAGCCGGCCGACGCAGACATTGAGAAAGGCGCCGATGCCCGCGAGCAGGAAGACCGGGGCGAGGGCGAGCTGGATCGTCTGCGCGACCTGGGAAACCTGGGGAATGGGGATCATGACCGGAGCGTTTTCACCATGTCGCACCATGCAGCGCATAGTGGAGGAAATGGCAAGGCCTCAAATGGTTGCCGGGCTTCCTTGCCTGAGGTCCTGCCAGCCGTGCTCCCGCGCAGGCAGGAGCCCAGTTCCGCGATCGATAAAGGGTGCCGGCCTTTGGACTGGGCTCCTGCCTTCGCAGGAGCGCGGCAGTCCTCATCCGCTCGGCCGATCTTCGCTCAGGCGGCGCCCTTGGTCGAGGGAGTGTTGACCCCCATCGACTTCAGATATTGTTTGATGTTGCGCGCCGCCTGCCGCAGCCGCTGCTCATTTTCCACCATGGCGATGCGGACATAGCCTTCGCCATCCTCGCCATAGCCGACGCCCGGCGCCACCGCGACCTTGGCATGGGTGAGGAGTTGCTTGGAAAATTCCAGGCTCCCCATCTCCTTGAGCGACGGGGGCAGGGGCGCCCAGGCGAACATCGACGCCTTGGGCGCGGGGATTTCCCAACCCGCGCGGCCGAACGCTTCGACCATCACGTCGCGGCGCTTGTGGTAGAGTTCGCGGTTCTTCTGGACGATGTCCTGCGGCCCGTTGAGCGCGGCGCAGGCCGCCGCCTGGATCGGCGTGAAGGCGCCATAGTCGAGATAGGATTTGACGCGCTTCAGCGCCGTGATCAACTGCTGGTTGCCGACGGCGAAGCCGATGCGCCAGCCGGCCATCGAATAGGT
>DATEJA010000375.1:0-4290 GCA_035278405.1 Sphingobium sp.
TGCCCTATATCCTCTCGCTCGCGCCCGTCAGGGTGGGGGATGCGCGGCAGATTTTGGCGATCGTGACCGATCCCGCCCAGCAGGATGCCAGCCTCAACAGCCGCATCCGCGCGCTCTACGGCCTCACCCGCGCAGAGGCGGAGGTGGCGGAGGCCTTGTCGCTGGGCAAGCCGCTGGAACAGCTGGCGGACGAACGGGGCGTCGCGCTCAACACGATCCGCACGCAGATGAAGAATATCTACGCGAAGCTGGATTGCAGCCGCCAGTCCGAACTGGTCGCGCGGATCCGGCAACTGCCCCGCCTGGGCGACTTCGCGGCGGGGGGCGAGGGCTAGGTCGCCCCGCCCAAGCGATCAGAACAGCCGCGTCAACTCGTAAAAGGCCGCGCCGATCGCGGCGGCTGCGGGCAGGGTGACGACCCAGGCGACGACGATGCTCGATGCCACGTTCCAGCGGACGGCAGAGAGCCTGCGCGATGCGCCGACGCCGACGATAGCGCCCGTGATCGTGTGGGTCGTCGATACCGGCACCCCCAGATGCGTCGCCAGGAACAGGGTGATGGCACCGCCGGTTTCGGCGCAGAAGCCCTGGGCCGGGGTCAGCCGCGTGATCTTCGACCCCATGGTATGCACGATTTTCCAGCCGCCCAGCAGCGTGCCGAGGCCCATCGCGCTCTGGCAGGCGATCACGACCCAGAAGGGTACATGGAATTCGCCGCCGAGCATGCCTTGCGAAAAGAGCAGCACCGCGATGATGCCCATCGTCTTCTGCGCGTCATTGCCGCCATGGCCGAGCGAATAGAGCGAGGCGGAGACGAACTGCAGCTTGCGGAAGACGCGGTCGGCGCCCTGCGGCGTGAAACGACGAAAGATCCAGCTGATAATCAGCACCAGGAACAGCGCCAGGACAAGGCCGATCGCCGGCGACAGGACGATCGCCGCGCTGGTCTTGAACACCCCGCTCCAGACGACGGCTGACAGGCCCGCCTTGGCCGTGCCCGCGCCGAGCAGGCCGCCGATCAGCGCATGGCTGGACGAGGAGGGGATGCCGAGCGCCCAGGTGATGAGGTTCCAGGCGATCGCGCCCATCAGCGCGCCGAAGATCACCTGCGGGTTGATGATGCTGGCTTCGACGATGCCCTTGCCGACGGTTTCGGCGACATGCAGGCCGAAGAAGAGGAAGGCGATGAAGTTGAAGAAGGCCGCCCAGGCGACCGCATATTGGGGCTTCAAGACCCGCGTCGACACGATCGTGGCGATCGAGTTGGCGGCGTCGTGCAGCCCGTTCAGGAAGTCGAAGGCAAGCGCGATGCCGACAAGGCCGACGAGCAGCGGAAAGGCGAGATGGGCTTCCATGGATCTTTTCTCGTCCTTTGGACCCGTTCGCCCTGAGCTTGTCGAAGGGCGCGCGCGGGCTTCGACAAGCTCAACCCGAACAGAGGGGAGGATAAAGGGGGCGGGGCGTCAGGCGTGGTCGATGACGAGCCCGGAAATCTCGTTGGCGACGTCCTCGAACCGATCGGTCACTTTTTCCAGATGGCCGTAAATCTCGTTGCCGACGACGAAGTCCATGGGGTTGCCCTGCCGCGCCTGGCTGTAGAGCGCCTTGAGGCCCGCTTCGTGCAGGATGTCGGCATGGCCTTCCAGCTTCACCAGCCGTTCGGTCAGGTCGTGCAACCGCGCCGCATTGAGATTGAGCGAGCGCAGGAGCGGCATGGCTTCGGCCGTGATCCGCGCACATTCGACGATCAGCGCGCTCATGTCCTGCATCTGCGGCGCGAAGTCCTTGACCTCGAACAGCGCGATCGCCTTGGCGGTCTGGTTCATCTGATCGATCGCATCGTCCATCACGCCGATGAGGCCGGTGATGGCGCTGCGGTCGAAGGGGGTGACGAAGATGCGGCGCACATCCTGTAGCACTTCGCGGATGATGTCGTCCGCCTCATGCTCCCGATCGGAGATTTCCTTGATATGCGCGTCGATGTCCGGCCCGCCCTTCAGCAGCCGGGCGAGCGCATCGGCGCCGGCGACGAGTGTCGCGGCATGATCCTCGAACTGATCGAAAAAGCGGCCCTGTTTGGGCATCAGCGCGTGAAACCAGCGCAGCATTCCAGTCCTTTCGCTTTGCCATTCCCTGATCCGCAGCAATATCCGGATGAACCAGCCCGGTTGGCGGGGCGGTTCGCGAAAGGCCGCGATGATGGATTGTAGGTCGGGTTCGTCCACGGCCTTCGCGGCCTCGGCGACCGGGAACCAGCGCAGTTCTCGTTGCCCCTGTTCGGGCCATTGCGCCAACTGGCCGGTGACCGCAAGCGGGAAAACCTCGACCGTCGCCTCGCGCGTGTCACCGCCGCGCCGCCGCTTGTCATAGCGGTAGCGGCCGAGCGGCGCGGGGCAGGCGATGCCGTGGATGCCCGCTTCTTCAAAGGCTTCGAGTTCGGCGGCGCGGTGGCCGGCCATCCCCTTGATGCGATTGCCCTTGGGGATCACCCAGCGGCGCGTGTCGCGCGAGGTGATCAGCAGGATGCGCATCGACCCGTCGGGATCGGAGGCATAGGGAAGGGCAGCGATCTGGCGCATCACTCCGCCTTTCCAACGATCAGGCACAGCCCATCGATCCCTGATCGCCCCCGATTCATGCGCGCCTTGTAACAAAACCGTCACATGACGCAATCAACCAGGTTGGTCAGATCGACAATCGCGCCGTCAGGCGGATGTCCCGGCCGGCAAGTGGCGCATAATCCTTGAGAAAACTGGCGTGGCGCCGCGCCTCCACATCGAAGATATTGTTGGCCGACAGGCTGATCGTCGTGCGGTCATTGCCCTTGATCGGCTTGAAGGAGAGCGAGGCGTTGACGAGGGTGAAGCCGTTGGTGGGCGTTTCCGTCGCCGCTATCCTGTCCTGCGCGAAACTATGTTCGACCTCGCCGCGCAGGCTGAGCCGATCGCCCTGCAATTCCAGGCCGCCCAGCAGGCGCAGCGGCGGGATGCGGGGCGCGGGGCCCGAGCCGACGATCGTCGCGCGGACATAGTCGGCCATGCCGTCGAGGTTCAGCGCATAGCCGCCGATCCGACCGAGCTTGACCGACGCTTCCGCTTCGAACCCCCAATAGCGGGCATCGGCCTGGAAATTCTGGAAGCAGGGGAAATCCAGCGGCTTGCCGCCATTGGCCGCCATGCAGACGGCGTCATCCACCAGCGCGTCGTAGATATAGCCGTTGAACCAGTTGTGATAGGCCGACAGCGTCAGCGTATAGCCGGGTCCCTGGCCGTGCAGCGTGCCTTCCACGCCCCAGCTCTTTTCAAGACCGAAAGCGGGATTGCCGAGTTCGAAGGCCTGGGTGCCGGCATGGTTGCCGCGAGCGAACAATTCCTCGGCCGAGGGCGCTCGCTGCGTCCGGGCGAGGTTGACGCCCAGCCGCCAGCCCGGAAGCACCTCCTGGCTGGCGCCGATCGATCCGGAAAAGGCATCGAAGCTGCGATGATAGGCAGGATTGCCCAGCGTCTCGTCGGCGTCGGCCTCCATCCGCGCATGTTCGTAACGCCCGCCCAGCTCGATGCGCGTGGTGCCCAGGTCGATGGATTGCAGCGTGAAGAAGCCCAACTGCTCGGTCCGGTTGCGGGGCAGGAACTTCTCCTCGCCCTCGACATAGAAGTTGCGCGCGAAATATTGCGCGCCGATCGCGCCGTCCCAGCCGCCGCGCTTGGCCTGGACCAGTTCCAGCCGCGATTCGATCGACTGGTTGAAGAAGGTGGTGCCGACGGCGCCGGACTGTTCGATCTCCTGATGCTGATAATCGGCGAAGCCGGCGCGCAGGCGGATCGATTCCAGCCAGCTGCCATTGACCGGAAGCTCCGCGCGCAGGTCGGCGCGGTCCTGCTTCATATGCAGCCGCACCTGTTCCGTTTCCGACCCCGGCGCCAGCGAATAGCGGGCCGGGACGCCATAGAAATTGTCGGTATGGGCGAGCGAAAAGCCGAGATTGCCGCCGTCGGTGACCAGCGCCGCGCCACCCGCCACTTCCCAGCTGCGCGCGCTGCTGTTGGGCAGCTTGCCGCGCAGGTCCGCCAGCGCGGCGATGGCGGGGTCGCCGCTCGCCGCTGCCTGGGCGCGCAGCGCGGGCGTCAGGATATAATTGCCGGTGTCGAGATTGCCCGTCTTCGAATAGCTGCCGTCGAAATGGACGACGATCTTGTCGCTGATCGGCGCTTCGATCTCGCCCGATCCGGTGCGTTCGTCGGCGGCGCTGCCATAGGTGGCGATGCCGTCGATATGGACGGGCTCGTCGGG
>DATEJA010000376.1:0-2191 GCA_035278405.1 Sphingobium sp.
TGATGACGCTCCAGAGATTGGTGTCCAGCAGCCAGCGCCAGTCCGACTGCCGCATGTCCGCAAGATGGGCCATCGGCCCGATGCCGGCATTGTTCACCAGAATATCGAGGCGGCCGAATTCCGCCCTGATCCGGTCCGCGACCGCCACCAGCTGGTCGAGCTTCGTCACGTCGCCCTGCATGGCGGTTCCGCCGATTTCCGACGCGACCCGATCCAGCGCCTCCTGATTGCGGCCGATAATGACGACCTGCGCCCCGTTGGCCGCCAATTGTTGGGCGATGCCCTTGCCGATGCCCGAGGAACCCCCGGTCACCACCGCCACCTTTCCCTTGATCTCCGTCATGACATCCTCCTCCCGTCTTAGATTTACCGCGATTTCTTAACCAGCGATCGATTGGAAATCGCTCTAAAGCGCGATGATCACCGTTTTCTGCTCGGTATAGGCTTCGACCCCGGCGCGCGCCTGCTCTCGCCCGAGGCCGGACTGCTTGTAGCCGCCGAAGGGCAGGGACGGGTCGATCACCGCGTGGCAATTGCCCCAGACCGTACCGGATTTGATCTTGGCCGCCAGCCTGTGCATCTGCCCGACATCGCGCGTCCAGACGCTCGCGCCCAAGCCATAGGGCGTGTCGTTGGCGGCCCTGGCCACATCGTCCAGATCGTCGTAGCGCTGCGCGACCAGCACCGGGCCGAAAATCTCTTCGCGCACGACCGACATGGTGGCGTTCACATCCACCATGACCGTGGGATTCACATAATAGCCGTTCGCGGTCGGCGCGTCGCCGCCGGTCAGCACGCTGGCGCCCTCCTTCTTCCCGGCTTCGATATATCCCATCACCCGATCGCGCTGCTGAGGCGAGACCAGCGGCCCGAGGCGGGTATCGGGCGACAGCGACGGGCCTGGACGCCACAGATTGTCGGCGGCGGCGACAACGCCTTCAAGCAGCTTGTCGAAAATCGAGCGATGGGCGTACAGCCGCGAACCGGCAACGCAAACCTGCCCGGCGTTGAAGAAGATCGCGCCGGCGGCGCCCAGCGCGGCCGCGTCGGTATCCACATCCGGCAGCACGATGACGGGTGACTTCCCGCCCAGTTCCAACGTGACACGCTTCAATGTGCCGGTCGCCGAACGGTTGATGGCCTTGCCCGTCTCGGTGGAGCCGGTGAACGCGACCTTGTCGACGTCGGGGTGACGCACAAGCAGGTCGCCCGCGCCGCGCCCCAGGCCCGTGACGATATTGATGACGCCGGCGGGGAAGCCGGCTTCCGCCACCATGTCGGCAAGGCGCAGCGCGGTGAGCGACGTCTGCTCCGCAGGCTTGAGGATCAGGGTGCAGCCAGCCGCCAGCGCCGGGGCGATCTTCATGGCCGCCATCAGAAGCGGGAAATTCCAGGGCACGATCTGCGCGGCAACGCCCACCGGCTCGCGCCGCACATAGGCGTGATATGCGCCGTTCGGCATCGCCGAAGGATCGATCACCTCGCCACCCAGCTTGGTCGCCCAACCCGCCATGTACCGGATCAGGTTCACTGTCGCCGGAATATCCATGGCGTTCGCGGCCGATGCGGGCTTGCCGTTGTCGATCGCTTCCAGCTCGGCAAATTCACTCGCATGCGCTTCGATCAGATCGGCGAGCTTGTGTATCAGCCTTTCGCGGGCCATCGACGGCAGGCCCGTCCAGCGGCCATCGTCGAAAGCGCGCCGCGCCGCGGCCACCGCGCGATTGATCTCGGCTTCGCTCGCATCCGCGATCTGGCTAACGACCTTGCCGCTCGACGGATCGACGACGTCCAGCGTCCCGCTGTCGGAGAGAACCCACTCGCCGTCGATGAAATGCGAAGGCCTCCGGGCGAGCGCCTTCAACGCAGCCTGTGAATATTCGATTTGCTCGGCCACAATATTGGAACGCTGGTTCATACACCTGTCCCCTCCAGAAAGTTTTCGATAAGGTTCGACGTGGCGACTCTATCGCCCGACGAATGCTAAGATTTTCAAAGCTGCTCCCCGAACTATGACCCACCCAAGCGCGCTCAGGCAATTTCAAAAAATCGCTGAAGCCATGCAAACGACACATGGCGCCCACGGACGGAAGTCAAACCCATGCGAGAATATCGATGGGTCATACCCAATTCGCATTGGCCTGGACTTATTGGGAAAGATATTTTCGAGCCTTATAGTTTGGTCGCAATC
>DATEJA010000377.1:0-13334 GCA_035278405.1 Sphingobium sp.
GTGCGCAGCTGTTCGACATCGGCGCCGGTGGGCGACTTCCAATAGGGCTTCACCTGCCGCCGGATTTCCGCGTCGAGCGCGGCCTTCTGCGCCGGGCCGATGGCGGCGGCGGGCGGCGGCGCGGGCTTGCGCGGCGCGTCGTCCTCGGTGTCGATGCCTTTCAGGAAATCCTTGCCCAGCAGCGATCCCTTGGGCTTGTCCGCCTTGCCCTGGCCGGAGGCGCGCGCCGGCGCCTGCGCCTTGGTCGCGGGTTTCTGGCTGGCCTTGCTGGGAGCGGGCGCGGCGGCGGCCGGCTTGGGCGGCTGCGGGCTTGGCCTCGGCGCGGGCTTTTCGGGCGCGGGCTTCGGCTTGGGCGCGACCTTCGCCACCTCCTTCTTCGGCGGCGCGGGCATGGGCTTGGGTGGTGTGGGTTTCGCGACCGGCTTGGGCGGCGCGGGCCTGGGAGGAGGCGGCGCGGGTGTGGGTTCCGGTTCGGGCACCGGCGCGGGTTCGGGCACAGGGGCGGGGGCCGCATCCTGCGTCGGCCCCTTTTCCGGCGCGACGCTGGGCGGGGGCGGCTGGGTCGACACTTGCGGCGCGGCCGATTTCAGCGCCAGCTCGTCCACCAGGCTGACGTCCATCGGCGGCGAGTTCAGCTTGAGCGGATTGGGCGTCGCCAGAAAGCCGACCGACAGCAGGCCGAACAGCAGGACATGTCCCGCCGTCGCCACGCCCAGGCCGATTTTCTCCGCACGCTCCATCGCCACGTCCTGCGGTCCCTATTCTGAACGGCCGCTGACCGGAGCGGCTTCGGTCCCGGTGCTGACCAACGCCACCTTGTTGAGGCCCGCGCGATTGAGTTCGCCCATCACCCGCATCACCCGGCCATAATCGAGCGCGGTATCGGCGCGCAGGAAGATCTGCGGCGGCTGCGCCTTGCCCGCATTGGCGGAGACGATCTCGGCTAGCCGGTCGGGCAGGTCGGCGTCGCTCACCTGATCCTCGTCGATATAAAGGCCGCCGTCGCGGTCGATCGACACGACCGTGGGCTTCTGGTCCTGATCCAGCCCCTTGGCCCGGGTTTCGGGCAGGTTCACCGGCACGCCGGTCACCAGCAGCGGCGCGGTCACCATGAAGATGATCAGTAGCACCAGCATGACGTCGACCAGCGGCGTCACATTGATGTCCGCCATCGGCGCGCGACCGCGCCCCCGACGGTGGGAGGGAGGGCCCGACATGGCCATCAGCGTTGCCCTTCTTCTACCGTCATCCCAGCTTCCTTCTTCGCGGCAATGACGATGCTCGCTGATCTCACCGCTGCGCCTCCAACTCCCGGCTCAGCGTCGAATAGAAGCCATCGGCAAAGCGCGACAGCTTCGATTCCATCCGGTTGATGCCATGGCTGAAGCGGTTGTAGGCGATCACCGCCGGGATCGCCGCGAACAGGCCGATGGCGGTCGCGAACAGCGCCTCGGCAATGCCCGGCGCGACCACGGCGAGCGAGCTGTTCTGCTCCTTGGCGATCGCGGTGAAGGCGCGCATGATGCCCCAGACGGTGCCGAACAGCCCCACGAACGGCGCGACCGACCCGATCGTCGCCAGGATGTTCAACCGATCCGACAGCCGGTCCACCTCGGCCGCGATCATGCTCGACATCGCGGTCGAGAGCCGGTCGCGCGTGCCGTCGCGGTCGATCACCTTCTGCGCGGTCGAGCGGCGCCATTCGGTGACGCCGGCGGCCATCACCTTGGCGGCGGGGAACTCCGCCTTGCCGCGCCCTTCATAGAAGCGGTCGATATCCTCCGCCTTCCAGAAATCCTCCTCGAAGGCGCTGCTCTGGCGGCTCGCCTTGCGCAGCGTGACGCTGAAGCCGATGATCATCGCCCAGGTCCAGATGCTGGCGAGCACGAGCCCCAGCATCACCACCTTCACGACGATGTCCGCCTGCAGGAACAGGGCGAGCGGCGAAATGGTCGCGGCGTCGGTGGCAGCGCCGACCGCAGCGCCGACGTCGGGCATCGAAAGGCTCATGGGTTGATGTCTTCCCCTCTCATCAAACGGCTGAAAATGTCGATCCAGGGCTTGGGTTGCCGCGTCGGGCGGCCCTGGCTGGTCAGGAAGGCGACAGAGACTGTGCCGTCCGTCAATATGTCCTCGCCCCGCCTGACTCGTTGCTGAATGGTGCAGGCGACGGGGCGGATCGCGGTCACCTGGCTTTCCACCAACAGGTCATCGTCCAGCCGCGCTGGGCGCCTGTAGGCGATCTGAAGGTCGGTTACCGCATAGACGCCGGTGCCTTCCTCCTGCGCGGCGCGCTGGTTGATGCCGGCGACGCGCAGCATGTCCGACCGCGCCCGCTCCATATAGCGCAGATAATTGGCGTGATAGACCAGGCCCGACAGGTCGGTATCCTCGAAATAGACGCGCAGGGGAAAGTGATGCACGGCGGCAATGAACCTTCCGGTTGCCGGCGCGGGCATGGACGAAGCGGACATGCGCGGCCTTTTAACCATCCTGCACGCGTGGCGCAAAGCGGGAATTGATCGACTTTCAACCGGCCTGCCGGACGGGTGGGGCTGTCCATCCCGCATCGGGCACGCGTTATCCCCTTGCCGAGGGGCGGATTGTCGCCCCGCCGCGATCAAAGCTCTGGCCGCCCGCCCTCCCGCTCGCTAGGGCAACCCTCATGATCGAGAGGGAGATGAAGCACATGACGGATATCCGGACCATCGGCGTGATCGGCGCGGGTCAGATGGGCGCGGGCATCGCCCAGGTGTCGGCGCAGGCCGGTTATGACGTGATCCTGTGCGACATCGACCTTGCCCGCGCGGAAAAGGGCCGCGCCGGCATCGCCAAGCAGCTCGCCCGCGCGGTCGAGAAGGGCAAGCTGGCCCAGGCCGATGCCGACGCCGGGCTCGCCCGCATCCAGGTCAGCGGTGAGGTCGCGCCGCTCGCCCAGGCGCAGCTGGTGATCGAGGCCGCGACCGAGCGCGAGGACATCAAGCGGTCGATCTTCGCCAATCTGAGCCCCTTGCTGGCGCCGGGCGCCATCCTCGCCTCCAACACCTCGTCCATCCCGATAACCCGCCTCGCCCAGGCCGCGCCCGACGCGAGCCATTTCGTCGGCGTCCATTTCTTCAACCCGGTGCCGGTGATGGCGCTGGTCGAGGTCATTCGCGGCCTCGCCACCAGCCCCGAAACGGTGAGCGCGGTCGAAGCCTATGCCGCCAGCCTCGGCAAGCAGGTGGTCCATGCCTTCGACGCGCCGGGCTTCGTCGTCAACCGTATCCTCCTGCCGATGCTCAACGAAGCCGTGTTCGCGCTGGGCGAGGGCGTGGGCACCGTCGCCGACATCGACAAGGGCGTGATGCTGGGCCTCAACCACCCGATGGGCCCGCTGACGCTGGCCGACTTCATCGGCCTCGATACCTGCCTCGAAATCTGCAAGGTCCTCCAGGACACGACCGGCGATCCCAAATATCGCCCCGCGCCGCTGCTGGTCAAATATGTCGAAGCCGGCTGGCTCGGCCGCAAGACGGGCAAGGGCTTCTACGACTATTCCGGCGCCGACCCCGTCCCCACCCGCTGACTCCAATTCCCCCCTCCCGCAGGCGGGGGGGGCAGGGGGTGGGCGCGAGCGCAGCGAGCCTTTAACGCCACAAAAAGCACCGTCATCCCCGGGAAGGCGGGGACCCATCTCCTACCGTATCCTCAGCCACAACGTCAGGAGACGGATCCCCACCTCCGCAGAAACAACCGGGTCAAGCCACCCCCAACCCATGCTTGCGCATACAATGCCGAAGCTGGTCATAGCTCAATCCCAGCCCCTTGGCCGTCGCCCGCTGATTATAGCGATGCCGTACCAGCGCCGCCCGCACGATCGCCGCCTCGTGCGCGTCCACCGCGCGGCGAAGATCGGTGACCCCGTCGAACCCGTCGCCTGACGCCGCAGCAACCGGAGCGACCTCGACCGGCGCTCCAGCGCCCGCTGGCTTCCACGGCGAAGCGAACGGGTCGAAAAGGATCGTCGCCACCGCCCGCCCGGGCTCGTTCCAGCGATAGACCGCCCGCTCCACCACATTGCGCAGCTCGCGCACATTGCCGGGCCAGTCATGCGCCTCCAGCTCGGCCATGCAATCCAGCGTGAAGCCCGGCCATTGCGGCCAGCCCAGCTCGGCCGCCATGCGCCGCCCGAAATGGTCGGCCAGCACCGCGACATCGCCCTCGCGTGCGCGCAGCGGCGGCAATGTGATGACCTCGAAGCTCAGCCGGTCGAGCAGGTCCGCGCGGAAGCGTCCGGCCTGCGCAGCGGCGGGCAGGTCGATATTGGTCGCTGCCACGATCCGCACGTCGACGGTCATCGGCCGCGACGCGCCGATCCGCGTCACCTCGCCATATTCGATGACGCGCAGCAGCCGCTCCTGCGCCGCCATCGACAGCGTGCCCAGCTCGTCCAGGAACAGCGTGCCGCCATCGGCCTCCTCGAACCGGCCCGCCCGCGCCCGCGCCGCGCCGGTGAAGGCGCCCTGCTCATGGCCGAACAGTTCCGCCTCGATCAGCGTTTCGGGCAGCGCCGCGCAGTTCATCGATATGAGCGGCTCGCCCCAGCGCGGCGACAGGCGGTGGAGCCGCTCGGCGATCAGCTCCTTGCCGGTGCCGCGCTCGCCGATCACCAGCACCGGCCGGTTGAGGTCGGCCGCGCGTCCCGCCTGCTCGACCGCGTCGAGAAAGGCGAGGCTCTGGCCGATAAATTGGCTGTTCTTCTCCATGCCCAACTTATGGTGAAATTTCCCACTTATCGGCAAGATATTTCAAGCCGCATCGGAGGGAAAGCCCGATTTTCCGCCGCTCCCCGCAATTGGCACGCCTTCTGCAAAGGGGAAGGGGAAGCCGCAATCGAAGGCTCATCAGGGAGTGTGTCATGGAAACGATCAGCCATTCGCCCAGGGGATTAAGCCGCCTCGCAACGATCGCGATTGCGTTTCTTCTCTTTGCCTCAATCATGATTTTGACCGCGATCGGCCCCGCCCGCGCCGGCGAGCTGCCGTCGATCGCCTGCCATCATTATCCCGCCGCCCTGCGTTATCTGGCCTGACGGGCGGCCGACCAAGCTTTTTCAGGAGTGAAGTTCAGATGGGTATCTTCTCCCGCACCCGCGACATCATCGCCGCCAATGTCACCGACCTGCTCGACCGGGCGGAGGACCCGGCCAAGATGATCCGCATGATCATCCTCGAAATGGAAGAAACGCTGGTCGAGGTCCGCGCCTCGGCCGCCCGCACCATCGCCGACCAGAAGGAGATGCGCCGCCATATCGGCAAGCTGCAGGCGCTGCAGGACGGCTGGACCGAAAAGGCGCAGCTCGCGCTCAGCAAGGACCGCGAGGACCTCGCGAAGGCCGCGCTGGTCGAAAAGCAGAAGGCCGCCGACATGGCCGGGCAGATGACCCATGAGATCGAGGTGCTGGACGAAGCGCTCAAGGCGTCGGAAGAGGATATCGCCAAGCTGCAGGCCAAGCTGCGCGAGGCGCGCACCCGCCAGAACAGCCTGGTCACCCGCATGGAAAGCGCGCAGAATCGCCTGCGCCTGCGCGAAGCCTATGCCGGCGAGAAGGTGAATGAGGCCTTCGCCCGCTTTGACATGCTCGAACGTCGCGTCGACATGGCCGAAGGGCGCGCCGACGCCGCCGGCCTGGGCCAGCAGCCCAAGACGCTGGAGGAGGAGATTGCCGAGCTGAAGGCGGCCGACAAGGTCGACGCTGAACTCGCCGCGCTCAAAGCCAGCATGAACAGGGAAGGCTGATCCCCATGGAGGACGTGTTTCTGCCCATCGTCATCGTCGGCATGCTGTTCATCGGCATGCCCTGGCTGATCCTGCACTATGTCACCAAATGGCGGCAGGCGCCCAAGATCACCGACGAGGACGAGCGGCTGCTGGACGAACTGCACCTGCTCGCGCGGCGGCTGGAGGACCGGCTGCAGACGATCGAACGGATCGTCGCGGCGGACCATCCCGATTTCCGTCCCCCGCGCCCCCTGTTGGACGACGCTTATGATTTCGACCGCCCCAATCTCGACCACCCGAACCCCGACCGGAGGAACTGACATGGCCGCCCGCCGCACCAAATTCTATCTCGACAAGCAGAATGGCAAATGGCTGGGCGTGTGCGCCGGCATTGCCGACTATACCGGGATCGACGTGGTCTGGATCAGGGTCGGCGCCGTCGTGGTCACGCTGATGGGCGCCTTCCCCTGGTCGCTCATCGCCTATTTCCTCGCCGCCTATTTCGCCGAGACCAAGCCGCTTGGCCTCTATGCCGATCGGGATGACGAGAAATTCTGGCAGGGCGTGCGCTCCAACCCGGCGCGCTCGACCCGCGACGTCCGGTCCAAGTTCCGCGACATCGACCGGCGCCTCGCCGACATCGAAACCTTCTACACCAGCCGCAACACGCGCCTGGCCGAAGAGATCGACAGCCTGCGCTGATCCTCTTTGCCCACAGGGAGATGATCCATGAACCCGTTCGAAATGGTGGTCGCGATCGTCGCCATCGCCGCCATCGCCAGCATCGTCCGCGCCAAATATGGCATCGTCCGCCGCCATCGCGGGGAGGAACTCATTCCGCGCGGCCCCGACCCCGAAGCCGAGCGGCTGCGCGCGGAGCTGAAGGCGCTGAAGGACCGCGTCGCCGTGCTGGAACGGCTCGCCACCGACAGCAGCGCTGCCCTTGATCGCGAGTTCGACAAGCTGCGGGAGCGCGACTGACCGCGCGCCCGCTTGTCCCCCAAGGGAGGCAATGATGCAGGACCCCCTTTTCTACCTCAGCATGGCGGCGACCGGCCTCGCCGCGCTGCTCATCCTCGCGGTCACCGCCTCGCGCGGCTGGGCGGGCTGGCTCGACCTCAAGCGCGCCGAACTGGCGCGCATTGGCGTCGAGCCCCCCTTACCCTCCGCGACGGCACGCATCGAGCTGGCGGACCTCAAGGAACGCATCCGCAAGCTGGAGGCGATTGCCGCCGGCGTCGACCTTTGACCGGCCGAAAAGCGGCTTTCGCCTGCCGCTTTTCTCCCTATATGGCGGGTATGACCGACCAGCCCGCCCTTGCCGATCTTCAGGAAGAATATGAATTTCTCGACGCGGACGACCGCTATCGCCTGCTGATCGACCTCGGCCGCGCGCTGGAGCCGATGCCCGACGCGCTCAAGACCGACGCGACGCTGGTGCGCGGCTGTTCGGCGGCGGTCTGGGTCTATCCCACCGTGCGCGACGACGGGCGGCTTCATTTCCTGGCGGACAGCAATGCCGCGATCACCAAGGGCATCATCGCGCTGGTGCTGCTGACGGTCCAGGACCTGCCGCCCGCCACGATCGCCCAGGCCGATATCGAGGGCGCGCTCGCCCCCTTCGACCTCAAGAACCAGCTCAGCTCCAACCGGACCCAAGGCATCCCCAACATGATCGCGCTGATCCGCGACACGGCGGCCCGCTACGGCTGAGGAGGGCGGGCAAGGATCACCCATAGCCTCGTTCCCCGGCGAAGGCCGGGGCCCAGTTCCAGCCGCGCAACTGGAACCCGCCCTTGGCCGGGGAACAGTGCCGGCGCCAAACTCCGCCCCTATTCCTGCAACGAAACCCCCGGACTCCTCGGGTCCGCCGCGCCGACCCAATGGCCGTCGGCGGTGCGTTCGGCCGCATTGGCCTTCACCCCCATCGGCGCGATCGTGACCTTGTGGCCCCAGGCTTCGAGCGGCGCCTTCATCTTCTCCAGCGTCGTCCCCTGTTCCAGCATCAGGCCGTTCGCGTCGAAGAATTCCAGGCCCAGCGCGATCGATTCCTGCGCCGACAGGCCCCAGTCGAAATGGGCGATCAGCGCCTTGGCGACCTGCATGATGATGGTCCGCCCGCCCGCCGCGCCGACGGTGAAGACCGGGATTCCCCGACCGTCATAGACGATCGTCGGCGACATGGAGGAGAGCGGCCGCTTGCCCGGCTCCACCCGATTGGCGACGGGCGCGCCGTTCTTTTCCGGCACGAAGCTGAAGTCGGTCAGTTCATTGTTCAGGATCACCCCGTCCGCGATCAGCTGGCTGCCGAAGAAGCTTTCGATCGTGGAGGTCCAGGCGGCGATGTCGCCATTGCGGTCGACCGCGACGAAATGGCTCGTGCCGCTTTCCGCCTGGCCGAGCGCGGCGGTGCGCGCCGTCGCGCCGGGCGGCGTGCCGGGCTGATAGCTGCCCAGCGTCCGCCCCATGGCGATCAGCGCCGATCGCTGCTTGAGATAGGCCGGATCGATCAACCCGGCGATCGGCACCGACACGAATTCCGGATCGCCCAGATAGGTGTCGCGGTCGGCATAGGCGAGCCGCATCGCTTCGCCGATGACATGCCAGGATCGCGGATCGTCCTTGCCCCAGCGCGCGAGCGGGAAGCGCTCGACCATGCCCAATATCTGCAACACGGTGATGCCGCCCGCCGACGCCGGGCCCATGCCGCAGATGGTGTAGCCGCGATAGGGCCCGCAGACGGGCTTGCGCGCCTTGGGCCGGTAGCCGGCCAGGTCCGCCTCGGTCATCGGCACCGGATTGCGGGGCGCCTGCGTCACCGTGTCGGCGATCGCCTTCGCCGTCCTGCCCGCATAGAAGGCCTCCGGCCCCTCCGCCGCGACGCGGCGGAACAGCTGGCCAAGCGCCGGGTTCTTCAGCGTCGTGCCGATCGGCGCGGGCGCGCCGTTCACCCAGAAATATTTCTGGATCTCCGGAAAATCGGCCCACATCGGCGCCACCGCCTTCAGCGCGGTGTCGAGCCGCTGGCGCAGTTCGAACCCCTGTTCGGCCAGGCGGATGGCGGGGTCGAACAGCTTGGCCCAGGGCAGCTTGCCCCATTTGCGATGCGCTTCCCAGGCGAGGCGCAGATTGCCCGGCACCCCGACCGAATAGCCGCCCGGCCAGGCGGAGCGGAAGGGCAGGGGCTGTCCGTCCGGACCGATGAAGCGATCGGGCCGGGCGGCGGCGGGCGCCGTCTCCCGCCCGTCGATCGATTCCAGAACCCCCGTTTCCCCGTCATGATGCATCAGGAAGCCGCCGCCGCCGATGCCGCTATTATGCGGCTCGACGACATTGAGTGCGAGCATCATCGCGATCGCCGCGTCGGTGGCGCTGCCGCCCTGGCGCAGCATCTCCTGCCCTGCTTCGGCCGCGCGCGGATCGGCGGCGGACACGGTGGCGTTGAGCGCCACCGGCTCGCGCGCGGCGAGCGGAGCGGGCGACAGGAGGATCAGGGGCAGGGCGGCCAGCGGGCCGAGGCGGCGAATGAACATGGCCGCCACCCTATCGCCGCGACGGCGCGCCGCAAGCCCCCGATCAGGCGTCGATGCCGACGATCTCGCTGATATGCTTGACCCCGTCGCGCGCCATCAGCGCCTTCAGCCCGGCATTGATGCGCAGGGGCAGATAGGGCCCTTCATAGACGAGCGCGCTGTAAAGCTGGATCAGGCTCGCGCCGGCGTGGATCCGCGCATAGGCCTGTTCGGCATTGGCGATGCCGCCCACGCCGATCAGCGGCAGCCGCGCGCCGAGCAGGCGGCGAAAGTCGCGCAGCCGCGCCAGCGCAAGGTCGGTCAGCGGCGCGCCCGACAGGCCGCCGCTCTCCTGCGCCGCGCGCGACCGCAGCGACGGGCGCGAGATGGTGGTATTGGAGACGATCAGCGCATCCACGCCATGGTCGAGGCAGGCGGCGGCGATATCCTCGACATCCGCCGGTTCCAGGTCGGGTGCGACCTTCAGAAAGATGGGGGTGCGGTCGGGCCCGCGCGCCGCCATCACGGCGCCGAGCAGCTGGTCGAGCGCCGCCCGGTCCTGCAAGGCGCGCAGGCCCGGCGTGTTGGGCGAGGAGATGTTGACCGTCAGATAGTCGGCCAGCGGCGCCATGCAGCGCACGCCGGTCACATAGTCGGCGATGCGGTCGACCGCATCCTTGTTCGCCCCGATATTGATGCCGATCACCGGGCCCGCCGCCGTCCCATCCTTGGGCCGCCGCCGCTTGGCGATTCGCTCGGCCGCCGCCGCCTGGCCGCCATTGTTGAAGCCCATGCGGTTGATGACCGCGCGATCCTCGACCAGGCGGAACAGCCGGGGCTGCGGATTGCCCGGCTGCGACAGCGGCGTCAGCGTGCCCAGTTCGGCGAAGCCGAAGCCCAGGCCGTGCATCTTGTGCGCGACCAGCCCTTCCTTGTCATAGCCCGCCGCCAGCCCCACCGGATTGGGGAAAGGGATGCCCGCCACCGTCTGCGCCAGCATCGGATCGGGCGCGATCGCGGGAGGTGTCGGCATCATCCGCAGCAGCGCGACAGACAGATGGTGGGCGCGCTCGGCATCCAGCGCGAAGAAGAGCGGACGGATCAGACGGTAGGACATGGCGGGCGCTATGCCAGCGAGCATCGCCGGCGTCGAGTCACTGTGGCTGTGAAGCAACAGTTGATAGGGAACGATATTTTGTCACGCGATTCATCCTGAATCGTCCTGAAATGGTCCGGCAAATGTCTGATCCATCCAATCATGCTGCTCCGATTCGGACGTATGAAAGCCCTGCGACCCGAAGGCTCTAGGCCATATGGCTGACGAGACCTTTTACTGGCCCGGCGGATCAAAACGCCGGGCCATTTTTTTGCGACCCGCTTCGAAAATCAGGATGTTGCCAAGTAACGCTCTTGCGCCCGACCCCCGAAGGATCATAGTGAGTCCGTGGGGTGACAATGGCGCGACACGGCGAACAGGCGTCCGGGGGGACGCAGGACGGCTCAGGAAAGGACGGTTTTCCGTCGCTTTCCTATATGGTGGAGGCCGCCCACGGCCCGGTGCGGCTGCGTTATTTCGCTCCCCCTGAACAACTGCGCGCCTATTTCGGTTCACTCTACATCTTCACGGAAAGTGCGGGCCATTACTCCGATGTGACGCGCGCCGACGTGCCGCAACTGCGGTTCATGTTGGCTGGCGGCGGCGATTATCATTTCCACGACGGAACGAGCGCGCCCACGCCCGACATCTGCCTGCTCGGCCCCACGCTGGGCGCGACCCGGTTCGAACTGGACGGCCCCTCGCATGTGGTCGGCATCTCGCTGCTGCCGGCCGGCTGGGTGAGCCTGCAGGGCGGCGATGCCAGCCTGCTGGCCGACAGGGTGCGGGACATGGGGGAGAAGGAGGGGGGCTTCGCCCAGCTCCTGTCCCACCTGCGGACCCTGCAGGACCCGGAACTGATCGCCGAACATTGCTGGTCGGTGCTCGCCGACTGGGTCCAGCCGTTGCCCGAAGCCACCTGGCGGTTGCTCGAAGCGGTGGATGGCTGGCTGATGGCGGACGGATCGCCCCGGATCGAGACGCTGGCGGATCGCACCGGCCTGTCGCCGCGCCAACTCGCCCGGCTCACCAACCGCTATTATGGCTGCCCGCCCAAGCTGCTCGCGCGCAAATATCGGGCGTTGCGCTGCAGCGCGCGGATCGCGCTCGACCATGACAGCTGGCAGGAACTGTGCGAGGACGGGCGCTTCTACGACCAGTCGCATTTCATCCGCGAGATCAAGCATTTCATCGGCCTGACCCCGCACCAGTTGCAGACCGAACCCACCGCCGTCGCGCAACTCACGCTGCTGCGCCGCTCGCTGGGCGGCGATGTCGCGGTGCTGAACCGCTTCAGCTAGAGCGCGCCCAAGCAGAAATGGCTTGATTCCACCCGCGCGCGGGACCAAATGCGCAATCGGATGGATTCGATCCGATTTGAGAATGGTTCGCAGGTCGAACCTTTGGGACGCGCATGAGGCTTTCGAGTTTCGCAGATTATGCCGTGGTGCTGATGTCGGCCGCCGCGCGCCATTGCGGCGCGGCCAAGATGAACGCCACCACGCTCAGCGCCGAAACCGGCATCCCCCTGCCCACCGCGCAGAAGCTGGTGAGCCGGCTGTCGGCGGCCGGGCTGCTCGAATCGAGTCGCGGGACGGGCGGTGGCGTGCGCCTCAGCCGGCCCCCCGCCGCGATCACGCTGGCCGATGTGGTGGAGGCGGTGGAAGGCCCGATCGCCATGACCGCCTGCGCCGACCATGGCGCGCATGACTGTTCGCTGGAGCAGGAATGTCGCGTCCGCTCGCACATGAATGTCGCGAACAACGCGATCCGCTCCGCCCTGGCCGGTGTCACCATCGCCAGCCTTACCCGAGATATGCCCCCACCCCCGTTCGTTTCGAGCGAAGTCGAGAAACAAGCCGCGCTATGACCGAAGAAACCACCACCATCCGCAATCTCGAAGCGCATGAGGCCTCGACCCGCGCCTCGACCTACGAGCATGGCTGGTCCTCGGCCATCGAGCAGGATTTCGCGCCCAAGGGGCTGAACGAGAATACCGTCCGCTTCATTTCCGCCAAGAAGAAGGAGCCGGAATGGCTGCTCGAATGGCGGCTCAAGGCCTTCGCCATGTGGCAGCAGATGGACCCGCCGGAATGGGCCAAGCTCAATATCCCGCCGATCGATTATCAGGACGCCTATTATTACGCCGAGCCCAAGAAGAAGGCGGAACTGGAGTCGCTGGACGAACTCGATCCGGAAATCCGCGCCACCTATGAAAAGCTCGGCATCCCGATCGCCGAGCAGGAATTGCTTGCCGGGGTGAAGAGCAGCCGCAAGGTCGCGGTCGACGCCGTGTTCGACAGTGTCTCGGTCGCCACCACCTTCCGCAAGGAGCTGGAGGAAGCCGGCGTCATCTTCCGCTCGATCAGCGAAGCGGTGCGCGAATATCCCGACCTCGTGAAGAAGTGGCTGGGCAAGGTCGTGCCGATGCACGACAATTATTTCGCCACGCTCAATTGCGCGGTGTTTTCCGACGGCACCTTCGTCTACATCCCCAAGGGCGTGCGCTGCCCGATGGAGCTTTCGACTTATTTCCGCATCAACGCGGAGAATACAGGGCAGTTCGAACGCACGCTGATCGTCGCGGACGAGGGCTCTTACGTCTCCTATCTCGAAGGCTGCACCGCGCCGATGCGCGATGAGAACCAGCTCCACGCCGCCGTGGTCGAATTGGTCGCGCTGGACGATGCGGAGATCAAATATTCCACCGTCCAGAACTGGTATCCGGGCGATGAGAACGGCAAGGGCGGCATCTATAATTTCGTGACCAAGCGGGCGCTCTGTCAGGGACGCAATTCGAAGGTCAGCTGGACCCAGGTGGAAACCGGATCGGCGATCACCTGGAAATATCCGAGCTGCGTGCTGAACGGCGAGAACAGCGTCGGCGAATTCTACTCGGTGGCGCTGACCAACAATCTGCAACAGGCCGACACCGGCACCAAGATGATCCACAATGGCAAGGG
>DATEJA010000378.1:0-2193 GCA_035278405.1 Sphingobium sp.
CTCCAGCGGCGCCTATGCAATGCTCTCGCGCGAGAAGAAGGCGGAAGCCTGGCGCGCGCTATTGCCATGGATCGACTGACCCACTTGCATCGGCCTGACATATTGGGAAGCTATGCGCCGGCAGCCGGCCGGCCGTCATAGGGGGCCAAGGAAAGGTTCGATCATGTTCACCCGCCGCCAGATCCTGTCCAGTGCCCTGGCCGCCCCAGCGCTCGGCGCCCCCGCGATCCTGCGCGCGGAAAGCCTGTTCGCGGCCTATCCCTTTTCGCTGGGCGTCACCTCGGGCGATCCGGCGCCCGATGGCTTCGTCATCTGGACCCGCCTCGCGCCCCAGCCGCTCGACCCGCATGGCGGCATGCCGATGGTGCCGGTGTCCGTCAGCTGGGAGGTCGCCGGCGACGAGCGCTTCCATAGCCTCGTGGCATCGGGCGAGGCGGTCGCGCGTCCCGAACTCGGCCATAGCGTCCATGTCGAGGTTACCGGGCTGCAGCCCGACCGGCCCTATTGGTATCGCTTCCGCCTGGGCGCCGACCAGTCGATGCGCGGGCGGGCGCGAACCCTGCCGCTCGCCTCGGCCCGCCCTGCCGCGCTACGCTTTGCCGTCGCCGGCTGCCAGAACTACGAAGACGGCCTTTTCACCGCCTATCGCCACCTGGCGCGGGAGGAGGATGTCGCCTTCGCCTATCATTATGGCGACTTCATCTACGAACAGAAGCAGCGCGGGCCCGATTTCGACAAAGACGGCCTGCCGATCCCACAGGTGCGCCAGCATATCGGCCAGGATTGTTTCGACCTGGCCGACTATCGCCTGCGCTATGCCCAATATCTGTCCGACCTTGACCTCCAGGCCGCGCGGGCGCGGCACAGCTGGTTCCCGACCTTCGACGATCATGAAGTCGCCAACAACTGGGTCGGCGATTTCGACGCGAAGGGCGCCCCGCCCGAGCAGTTCCGCCTGCGGCGCCAGGCGGCGCAACAGGCCTGGTATGAATATATGCCGGTGCGAGCCGCCCTGCTCCCGCGCAACGGCGTGATCGCCCAGGCCTATCGCGAAGCGCGCTGGGGCAATCTGCTGTCGATCGATTTCCTGGACACCCGCTCCTTCCGCACCGACCAGCCCTGTGGCGACGGGTTCAAGCCGCATTGCCCCGCGATCGACGATCCCAAGGCGCAGGTGATCTCGGCGGAGGAGGAAAGCTGGCTGGTCCACAATCTGACACGCGGACGAACCGCGTGGAAATGCATCGCCCAGCAGGTGATGATGATGGTGCTCGACCGCCGTACCAGCGCCGACATGCCCGACGCGCTTTATAATGACGACACATGGGCCGCCTATGCGGTGCAGCGTCGCCGGCTGCTCGATCGCATGAAAGGGCTCGACAATGTCGTGGTGCTGACCGGCGACGAGCATCAGAATTTCGCCGGCATCCTCCACGACGGCGAACGGCCGGTCGCGGCGGAGTTCGTCTCCACCTCCATCTCCTCGGGTGGCGACGGATCGGACCGGCGCAGCGGCAGCGACGTCATGCTCCGCAACAATCCGCAATTGCAATTCATGAATGACCAGCGCGGTTATCTTCTGTGCGACGTGACGCCCGAGGCGTGGTCGACCCGCTTCATGGTGGTGGACCAGGTTTCCGCGCCGGGCGGCGGCCTGTCCCGCCGCGCCACCGCGACGATGGCGCGCGGCGAAACGCGGTTGACGTTAACGTAAGGCAGGCCTACCCTGCCGCCCTTCCGCACCAATATGGGATCGATCATGGGCAGGCCCGTCTATTTCGAGGATATGAACATCGGCGACCTGGTGCCGTTCGGCTCCGTGACGCTCGATCGCGACACCCTCATTGCCTTCGCCCGCGACTATGATCCCCAGCCCTTCCACCTCTCCGACGAAGGGGCCGCGACCACCCATTTCGGCAGCCTCGCCGCCAGTGGCTGGCAGGTCACCGCCTTGTTCATGAAGATGTTCGTCGCCGAAATGCAGAAGCACCCCGATGCGCAGGCGGCGAGCCTGGGCGCGATCGGCATCGACGAGCTGCGCTGGCTGCGGCCCGTCCGTCCGGGCGACACGCTGCGCGGCACGTCGGAGATCATCGAAAAGAAGGCCTCGCGCAGCCGCCCGGAAATGGGCGTCATCAAGTCGCGGGTCACGCTGTTCAATCAGGCAGATGAGCCGGTGATGACGATGATCCC
>DATEJA010000379.1:0-4539 GCA_035278405.1 Sphingobium sp.
CCCTATCGCCCCAAACAGAAAAATTGCCCCACATGCCCCTTCCGCTGCGGCTTCTCCGGGTCTAGGGGGAAGGGGCTATGGTCAAGCCCCGCACGCTGTATGAAAAGATCTGGGACGCGCATATTGTCGAGCGCCGCCCGGATGGAACCTGCCTCATCTATATCGATCGCCATCTCGTCCATGAGGTGACGTCGCCCCAGGCGTTCGAGGGCCTGCGGATCGCCGGCCGCAAGGTGCGCCGGCCCGATCTCACGCTCGCCGTGCCCGATCATAATCTGCCCACCACGCCGCGCCGCGACGCGCAGGGCAATCGCATCCCGATCGCCGACCCGGAAAGCGCGCAGCAGCTCGCCGCGCTGGAGCGGAATGCGCCCGAATTCGGCGTGCGCCTGATCGGCGACGCGGACCGCGAACAGGGCATCGTCCATGTCGTGGGGCCGGAACAGGGCTTCACCCTGCCGGGCACGACGCTGGTCTGCGGCGACAGCCACACCAGCTCGCACGGCGCGCTTGGCGCGCTCGCGTTCGGCATCGGCACGTCGGAGGTCGAGCATGTGCTCGCCACCCAGACGCTGCTGTTGAAACAGTCGAAGACAATGGAAGTCGTGGTCGAAGGCGAGCTGGGCTATGGGGTCACGCCCAAGGATGTGGCGCTAGCCATCTGCGGCCGCATCGGCACCGCCGGCGGCACCGGCTATGTCATGGAATATCGCGGCTCGGTCTTCCGCGACATGTCGGTCGAAGGTCGCCTGACCGTCGCCAACATGTCGATCGAGGCGGGCGCCCGCTCGGGCCTGTTCGCGCCCGATGAGAAGACCTTCGCCTATCTGAAGGGCCGTCCGCTGGCGCCCAAGGGCGCCGAATGGGACGCCGCTGTCGCTTATTGGAAGACGCTCGCCACCGACGAAGGCGCGGTCTTCGACAAGACCATCGTCATCGATGCGGCCGACATCGTCCCCAACGTCACCTGGGGCACCAGCCCCGAGGATGTCGTGCCGGTGACCGGCGTCGTGCCCGATCCGGAAAGCTTCGCCGACGCGTCGAAGCGCGCCGCTGCGCAGAAGTCGCTCGACTATATGGGCCTCACCGCCGGGCAGAAGATGGAGGATGTCGCCGTCGAGCATATCTTCATCGGCAGCTGCACCAACAGCCGGATCGAGGATCTGCGCGCCGCCGCCGCGCTGCTCAAGGGCAAGCATGTCGCCGCCGGCATCAAGCAGGCGCTGGTCGTGCCGGGCTCGGGCCTGGTCAAGGCGCAGGCCGAGGCGGAAGGGCTCGACCGCATCTTCACCGAAGCGGGCTTCGAATGGCGCGAGCCGGGCTGCTCGGCGTGCCTGGGCATGAACCCGGACAAGGTGCCGGCGGGCGAGCGGTGCGCGTCCACCAGCAACCGCAACTTCATGGGACGGCAGGGCCCCGGATCGCGGACCCACCTCGTCTCGCCGGCCATGGCCGCCGCCGCCGCCATCACCGGCCATCTGACCGACGTGCGCATATTGCTGGACGAAAAAAGGGGAGAGGTGGTCGCATGAAGAAAGTATTCTGGGTGCTGGCGCTGGGCGCGCTGGCCAGTGCCGCGATGGCGGCGGGCCTCGGCCGCGCGCAAAATGCGCCGCATCGTGAGATCAAGCAGGCGCATTGATGGACAAGCTCGATATCGTTGACGGCCGGGCCTATCCGTTCGGGATGAAGAATGTCGACACCGACATCGTCATCCCGGCCCATTGGCTCAAGACCATTTCCCGCGCGGGCCTGGGGAAGGGCGCGTTCGAAGTGCTGCGCAAGGAACCGGGCAACGTCTTCGACGACCCCGCCTATGCCGGCAGCCCGATCCTGATCGCGGGCGACAATTTCGGCTGCGGGTCGAGCCGCGAACATGCCGCCTGGGCGCTCGCCGACCTCGGCATCAAGGTCGTGATCGCGCCGAGCTTCTCCGATATCTTCTCGGGCAACGCCTTCAAGAACGGCATCCTGACCGTGGTCCTGCCGCAGGAGGCGATCGACCGGCTGATGGAGGTCGCCCAAGGAATCAATGGAACTCCCGACCCCATCCATGTCGATCTGGAGCACCAGACCGTCACGACCCAGTTCCAGGACCGTTTCGCGTTCGAGATCGATCCCTTCCGCAAGCATTGCCTGCTGGGCGGCCTCGACGAGATCGGCCTGACGCTGGGCCAGGCCGACGCGATCAGCGCGTTCGAGGCGAAGGACGCGGCCTCGCGCCCCTGGCTCACGCCGGCCGTTGCGTAAGCGCCGCGATAATCCTATTTTCTGACAGACATTCCGTTTTCTACAGGGCACAGGCATGACGACTTTCGACGACCGCGAAAAAGCCTTCGAAAATATGTTCGCGCACGATCAGGAAATTCAGTTCCGCATCCAGGCGCGCCGCAACCGGCTGCTGGGTGAATGGGCCGCCGCGCGCATGGGCCTCACGCCCGCTGAAACCGACGCCTATGCCAAGGCTGTCGTGCAGGCCGATTTCGAGGAAGCGGGCGATGAGGATGTCATCCGCAAGCTGCTGGGCGACATGACCCAGGCCGGCATCGACATCGACGAAGCGGGCGTCCGCAACGCGCTGGAAGAACAGCAGGTGATCGCCCGCCGCCACTTCATCGAAGCGCAGTAACGATCATGCCGATGGCCGCCGAGGAAATCGCCGACATGATCCGGGCCGCGATCCCGGATGCGCAAGTCGAGATCACCGACCTTGCCGGCGATGGCGACCATTATGCCGCCCGCGTCGTGTCCGAAAGCTTTCGCGGCATGAACCGCGTCGCGCAGCAGCGCGCCGTCTACGCGGCGCTCGGCGGCCGCATGGGCGGCGTGCTGCACGCCTTGCAACTGACCACGGCCGTTCCCAACTAACGGCTCATGATTTGACGCGCCCGGTTGAGCCGGCGCCTGACAGGATGAATGAACCCATGACCGACGCCGTGCAGCAGCGGATCGCCGATATCGTCAACGGCAATGACGTGGTGCTTTTCATGAAGGGCACGCCCCTTTTCCCGCAATGCGGCTTTTCCAGCCGCGCGATCGCGATCCTCGAGCATCTGGGCGTCGCCTATGAAACGGTCGACGTGCTGCAGGACCAGCTGATCCGCCAGGGCATCAAGAGCTTTTCCGACTGGCCGACCATCCCCCAGCTTTATGTGAAGGGCGAATTTGTCGGCGGCAGCGACATCATGATGGAAATGTATGAAGCCGGCGAATTGCATCAGCTGATGGCCGACGAAGGCGTCGCCTCGGCCAACTGACCGCCGCCAACCGATCAAAGGACAAGCGCTTCGGCCCGGCCGGAGCGCTTTTCTTTTTGCGCGGAAGGGGAGGGGACCCCGGGTGGGGGATGCAGCGGAGACTGCCGCATCCCCCTTGGGTTTAACGCTCGGGTATCAGGCCATAAGCAGGCCCCGTGCCAGAACCGCCGACCCACGCAAAAGCGCGCGCGCAAAGGTTAACAGGCCTCGCCGTCCCCAAGCGATTGTAAAAATTCCCGACGTTTTTCCCAGACCTCCCTGTGCCCCGGCGAAGGCTGGGGCCCAGTTCCACCCTCGCCCCTGGACCCGGCCTGCGCCGGGGAACGGCTCAGACCGCCACAATCTCCGGCAAGATCGCGTCGAGCAACAGCATCCCCGCCGGCATGACCCGCAACAGCGCGCCCTCGCGCTCGACCAGCCCCAACTTGCCCAGCCGCTCCACCGCCCGCTCGTCCACCAGCTCGCCCACCGCGATCCCCGACAGCGCCGCGATCCGGTCGAGCCGAACCCCCTCGGCCAGCCGCAGCCCCATCAGCAGCGCCTCGCGCGCGCGATCGGCCGGCGCCAGCGCCTCCTCGCTCTGCAGCCCCTGGCCGTTGCGCGCCACCGCGCTCATCCAGTTTTCCGGCTTCTTGTGCCGCAATGTCGCCACGCCGCCGCGCCGGCCATGCGCGCCCGGCCCGATCCCGGCATAGTCGCCATAGCGCCAATAGGTGAGGTTGTGCCGGCTCGCCTGCCCCGCGCGGGCGTGGTTGCTGATCTCATAGGCCGGGATTCCCGCCGCCGCCGTCATCGCCTGGGTCTGTTCATAGAGCCCTGCCGCATGATCGGGGTCGGCCGGCGTCAGCTTCCCCTGCGCCACCAGCGTCGCAAAGCGCGTCCCCGGCTCGATCGTCAGCTGATAGAGCGAGAGATGATCGGTGCCGAAGGACAGGCCCTGCGCCAACTCCGCCTCCCAGTCCGCCTCGCTCTGCTCGGGCCGCGCATAGATGAGGTCGAAATTCACCCGCCCGAATACCGACTGCGCCACATCCAGCGCCGCCAGCCCCTCGCGCACGTCATGCGCGCGCCCGAGGAAATGCAGCGCCCGATCGTCGAGCGCCTGCAGCCCCAGCGAAACCCGGTTCACCCCCGCCGCCGCCAGGTCGGCAAAGCGCGCCGCCTCGACCGAACTCGGATTGGCCTCCAGCGTGATCTCGATATCGGCCGTCGGCGCCCAATAGCCGCTCGCCGCATCGATCAGCGCGGCGACGATCCCCGGCGGCATCAGCGACGGCGTCCC
>DATEJA010000380.1:0-3264 GCA_035278405.1 Sphingobium sp.
CCGCCTCTGCGCGGGTGAGGCCGTAGAGCGCGCGGATGCGGCTGTTGAGGCTGGCATCCTGCTGGGCGGGATCGGTCACGATCGCCAAAATCTGCCGCGCATCCCCCACCCTGACGGGCGCGAGCGAGAGGATATAGGGCAGCCCTTCCCGCCGATGCACGAACAGCGCGTTCGCCTGCCCGCCTTCGCGCGCGTTCGCCGCCCTGATCGCCGTCTGCAGCGCTTCGTCGTCGATCAAGTCGCGCGCCTTCACCTGACGCTGGCGCAGCAGCAGCGCGTCGGCCCGCCGCAGCATTGCCTCGCCCGCGCGGTTACATTCGACCAGCGCACCGCTGGGGCGCAGCACGAACACGGCATGCCCCACCATGTCGAGCGTCGCATGCAGCGTTCGCCCGTAATTTTTGGCCTGGTCCAGCTTGCTGCGGATGGCGAACATCCGGCCGATATGGCCGATGCTGTCCTGAAGCGTTCGCACCTCCCGCGCGCCGAAGCCGTTCTGCCCGCGCCCGCGATGAAGCCCGATCTTGCCATAGACGCCGCCCTGGCGGACCACCGCGCCCAGGCAATGAAAGGTATCGTCGCCCATCGGGCGGATCCATTCATTGTAGATCCGGCTGCGTTCATAGGTCGCCGCCGACACGAACTCCTCGCAATTCCAGGCCTGGTTAACCGCCGCCGAGCGATCCATCGCCTCCACCCAGATATCGTCATTCTGGAAGTCGACATCATAGGCGGCCATATGGCTGTCGGAAAAATGGCCGGAGTAGGAAATCTCCTCGATATCATTGGCGGCCACGCCCCAATGGAGCACGCCCGAGCGCGCGCCCAGCGCATGCGCCAAGGTCGACGCAAGCGCGTCGAACGCGGCGTCGTCGGTCACCGCGTCGTAAATCTCCTCGGTGCGGATCACATAACCCCCTGATTCCCCGGAACGGACTTGACCAGCGGGCCTGGCGAAAGTCAATCTTCGGGCAACCGTGCCCTGTCGCCACCCGCCCTTCCCCATGGCCCCCGATCGGGCGCCGAACGTTCACCCGACGCGTTGAACGGCAGCGATGGACGATCTTTCCCCTCGCCGCATCGACCATCCCACGCCGCCCTCGGCCAGGCGGACGGCCCATTCCTCCTGGCGGCTCGTGGCCGCCTTGTCCGCCATGACGTTGCTGATCCAGGGCTGCACCGTCATGGCGCTCGGCCTTTATCTCTCGCCGGTCGCGCATGACATCGGGTCCATGGCCGGCGCGGCGACGCTGTTCCTGCTCGCCATGTCGCTGGCGAACCTGCCGGTCGGCTGGGCGCTTCAGCGGGTGAAGCCGCGACTGGTGCTGGGCGCCGGGATCGCGCTGACCGTCTCGGGCTGCGCTGCCGCAGCGCTGGCGCGGACCACGCATGAACTGGCCCTGGCACTGGCGCTGACGGGATCGGGCGTCAGCGCCGCCACGATCGTGCCGGGCGTGGCCATCATCACCCATCATCATGTGGCCGCGCGCGGCCTGGCGCTGGCGTTGTTCCTGGGCGCGTCGGTGCTGGCGGGCGCCGCCCTGCCCCCGCTCGTCAGCCTCGCCATCGGTGCAGCGGGGTGGCGGACGGCCCTGCTGCTCTCCGCCCTTGCGATCGCGCTCCTCTGCGCGCCGCTGCTCTGGCTGGTCCCGCCCGAACGGATCGGCGGCACGGGTCCGGCCAGTCCCCCGCGCGCGCTGATCGAAGCGGCCTGGCGCAATGCCGATGTCCTGCGCCTGCTGATCGCCATGACGCTGATCCAGCTGGCCATCAACGGCATCCTGTTCAGCGCCGTCGACGCGCTGGTCGCGCAGGGCGTCGGCCGATCCGGCGCGGTCGCGGCCTACAGCATCGCCAATCTGCTGGGCCTGCCGGCGCTGCTGCTGGGCGGCGCGCTGGCGGATCGGGTCGGCGCACGCCGGGCGCTGATCGGCACCGCGCTGCTGCTCGCCGCAGGCACCGCCTCGCTGATGGCGGTGCAGGCGATGGGGCTGGCGGGGGTCGCCCTGTTCGTGCTGCTCTGGGGCGTGGCGAGCGCGCTGCCAGGCCAGTCCGGATCGATGCTCCTCGCCGATGTGGTCGAACCTCGGCTGTTCGCCGGCCTGCTCGGCTTCAACACCGCGATCGCCAGCCTGGTGGGCGCGATCGCCCCAGCCTGGACGGAGCAGCTGCGCGAGAGCAGCGGCGGCTTCGCCCTGCCGATCGCCGTCTATGCGGCGCTCGCCCTGCTCGCCGTGCCCTTCATCGCCGCCGCCCGTCCGCGCGCGTCAAAACCCTAGCCGGCCGTTCAGCCCGATCGTGCGCGGCCGCTGCGCGATCTGCCGCAGCGGAGAGCCGGTGACCGGCGCCAGCTCCGCATTGCGATAGAGCAGCGCATGGCCGTTCAGCAGATTGTCGACAAAGGCCGACATCTCCCAGCCCTGCCGCCCCGCCCCCAGCCGCAGCATCACCATGTCTGTCGCCTGCCCTTCGAACACCCGCGCGTCATAGCTGGCCGACAGGGCCGAAGGCGCACGGCGATAGCCGCCGGCATGCTGCCATTCGGCCCGCACGAACGCCGGCAACGCGCGCGGCAGGGCAAAGCCATATTCGGCCGACAGCCGCCCGGACCATCGCGGCACATAGGGCACCCTGTCCCCCGCCGCGATGATGCTGCCGGCGCCATCGCCCCTGGGCGCACCGATATCCCGGCGAAAACGCGCGTCGACGAAGGCGAGCGACAGGCCCAGCCGCAACGGCCGCACGGGCCGCACGTCCACCGCCAGTTCGAAACCCCGGTTGCGCGCCGCCCCCTGATTGTCGACATAGGAAAAGCCGCAATTGGGCAGGGTCACCGACTGCTGGATATTGCGCCAGTCGATGCGGAACAGCGCCAGCGACAGTTGCAGCGGATCGGCCGCCGCGCCCTGCTTGATCCCCGCCTCATAGCTCCAGAGCGAATCCGAACCATAGCTGTCGGGCGCCGCCGACCGTCCCACCGCCGCCAGATCGGCGGCGCAGGTGCTGGCGGGGACCGCGCCGTTGGTCCCGCCGGTGCGAAAGCCCTTGCCCGCGCTCACATAGACCAGGCTGGCACCATCGGGCTTGTAGGACAGGCTGGCATAGGGCGTGACCGGCGTATCGCCCTGCCGCCGTGGCCCGATGCTGTTGGTCCCGCCGGCAAACGGGCCTTCCGAAAAGAGGCGGAAGGACAGGCGCGACCGGGACAGCCGAAGCCCGGCGGCCAGTTCGATCCGGGGGCTGAGCGACCAGCTCGCCTGGCCG
>DATEJA010000381.1:0-3237 GCA_035278405.1 Sphingobium sp.
ACAGTGTCAAATCATGACAACATGATCAAGTCGCGTCATGACCCCGTCCCACAAATCGCCATTTTCCCGCCATCTCCTTCATGATTTAACCACCCCATCCGGCCTTTCCGGCCGCTCAGCACAGGACATGACGATGACCATCGAAACCCAGACCCGCCCCGAACCCGCACGCAGCCGCGCCGTCTTCTCGCAGGAAGATTTCGGCCTGATCCGCACCGCCATCGCCCATTATCTGCGCGAAGTTCAGGATCAGCCCGAATCCGTCAAATATGCCAATCTCTACCACCGCCTCGGCCGCGTCGGCTAAGGCGGGGGCGCCGCGTCACGGCTTGGGCGGCACCACCACCACCGGCGTCGCAGCGGGAGCGGGCGGGACGATCTTCACCGTCTCGAACCGCTCCTTGCGCCGCACGCCCTCCAGCGCGGGCGGCAGCGCCTTGACCTCCTGACCGGGCGCGGGCGGCGCCGTTGCGGCCGGCAAGCGCTGGCGCATGCACTCGCCGCCATTGCCGCGTGGCGTCTGCGCGCAATTCCACAGCGACCGCTGCAATCCGGTCGCGACATTGTGGATATAGGCAAAGCTCATGCTTTCCATCTGATCGCCGGACAGCGGAAAGCCCTGCGGAGCGCTTCCCGCCCGCCATGCCATGATCCGACATTCGGGCCGCCCCGCGCAGAAGGTCTGTGCCATGGCGGGCCAGCTGTCGGCGCTCGTGCCCCGACCCAGCTCGACCAGGAAGCTCCGCGCGCCCGGCGCGATCGCCACCAGCCGCACCCCCGCCATCATCTGCCCCAGCGATTCCGCCCCGATCGCCTGTTGCGGCCGCGCCGCCAGCGCCGCCGCCCCGCCGCCAGGGTCGATCGGCACCGGCCCGTCCTGATGCGCCGCCGACAGCCGCGCGATCGAGGTGATGAGCGGCTCGCCATTCTCTCCCGCCTTGCGGAAAGCGGGCGGCGTCCCCCACCAGCCGCGCCAGCGGAAGAAGAGGTGGGTGCCCACCGCGCTGATCTTGTCCAGGCTGCCGCTCCAGTAGGGCACGACCCAGTCGGTATGATAATGGGTGGCATAGCCCACAGGCTTGAACACCTTGCCGGCGAGCGCGGCCTTCGCGATCTCGCGCGCCCGGTCCCAGGCGCCCTGCGAAGGCGTCCGCGCCAGCGCGCCGTCGCAGGTGAAGGTGAACTGGCAGCCCGTCGCCCGTTCCTGGCCCTGGAACACGACGCCGCAGACCGATTTGGGGAAGGCCGGATGGCGTACCCGGTTCAACACCACCTGCGCGACCGCGCGCTCGCCCACCGCGTCGTCGCCCGCTTCATAGACCTGCGCCGCCGCCAGGCAGTCCGTCGCCCGCGCCAGATCCACGGCGCTGCCCGCAAAGATGTAGGGCCGGGCAGCCGGATTGGGCAGGCGCGAAAAAGGAATGGCGGCGTTCAGCGCCCGCGCCTCGTCCCGGTCCAATGCATAAAGCTGCACTGGCTGGACCGCCGGCGGGGCCGTGCGCGGCCGCTTGAACAGCGACCGCTCGACCAGCCGCGCGCCGGTGCTGCGGACAGTGGGGCTGCGCGCTTCCCAGGACGCGACAAGGGCGGGCAAGCCGACGAACAGGGCAAGCCAAATCAGCCACATCGTCCGACGCGGCTGGCTGGTTGATGGGGCGTCGGTCATGCCCGTTCCGGTGCGATCCTATTCGGGCAGGAAATCGGGCACCGACAGATAGCGTTCGCCGGTGTCATAATTGAAGCCGAGAACGCGAACCCCGGCGGGAAGTTCCTTCAGCTTCTGGGCGATCGCCGCCAGCGTGGCCCCCGACGAAATCCCCACCAGCATGCCTTCTTCGCTTGCGGAGCGGCGCGCATATTCCTTGGCGTCGGCCGGGTCGACCTGGATCACGCCGTCGAGCAACTGCGTATGCAGGTTGGCCGGGATGAAGCCCGCGCCGATGCCCTGGATCGGGTGGGGTCCCGGCTGCCCACCGCTGATGACCGGGGACAGCGTCGGCTCCACGGCATAGACCTTCAGATTCGGCCACAGCTTCTTCAGCACCTCGGCCGCGCCGGTGATGTGCCCGCCGGTGCCCACGCCCGTGATCAGCACGTCGATCGGGCTGTCGGCGAAGGCGGCCGCGATCTCCTGCGCCGTGGTGCGGACGTGCACGTCGATGTTCGCGCTATTTTCGAACTGCTGCGGCATCCAGGAGCCGGGCGTTTGTTCGATCAGTTCCAGCGCCCGCTCGATCGCGCCCTTCATGCCCTTTTCGCGCGGCGTCAGGTCGAAGGTGGCGCCATAGGCGAGCATCAGGCGGCGACGCTCGACGCTCATGCTTTCGGGCATCACCAGGATCAGCTTGTAGCCCTTGACCGCCGCCACCATGGCCAGCCCCACCCCGGTATTGCCCGAGGTCGGCTCGATGATGGTTCCGCCCGGCTTCAGGTCGCCCGACTCCTCGGCCGCCTCGATCATGGACAGGGCGATGCGGTCCTTGATCGACCCGCCGGGGTTGGATCGTTCGGACTTGATCCACACTTCGGCATCGCCGAACAGCCGGTTGACCCGGATATGCGGGGTATTGCCGATGGTTTCGAGAATATTGGCAGCTTTCATAGGGCCTTCTCCTGGCTGAGGTCCGCCTCCCTTAAGTCGGGTGGGTCGAAGGTACGTGCAAGGCGCAGCTCGGGAAAGAGCCGCGCCCACAAAAGGGTGATGAGGATCGCGCCGATGCCGCCGCCGATCACCGCCGCGACGGGACCGACCAGTGCGGCGAGGAAACCGGATTCCGCCTCGCCCAGTTCGTTGGAAGCGGAAATGGTGAGTTGCGACAGGCTCGCGACCCGGCCGCGCATGGCGTCGGGCGTGTGCAGCTGGATCAGCGACTGGCGCACATAGACCGACACCATGTCCGCCGTCCCCAGCAGGATCAGCGCGCCGATGCCGATCAGGGGGGCGATGCCACGCGGCATGAAGGCGGTCGCGCCAAACAGGATGGTCGCCAGACCGAAGACGATCACGCCCGCCAGCATCTTGAGGCCGACTTCCGACTTCATCGGGCGGAAGGAGAAGAACAGCGCGGTGATCCCCGCGCCGACGCCCGGTGCCGCAGCCAGATGACCCAGGCCTGCCGAGCCCACATGCAGGATGTCGCGGGCGTAGATCGGCAGCAGCGCGGTCGCTCCGGCAAGCAGCACGGCGAACAGGTCCAGGGTTATGGAGGCGAGCACGAGCCGGTTGCTGCGGACATA
>DATEJA010000382.1:0-4946 GCA_035278405.1 Sphingobium sp.
ATTCCTGCACAAATCTTACATGGTGTGTAGGACATTGTGAGGATGGCTTGTTTAACCGAGTATCCGACGCCTAGAAGCCGCCAGACCCGGGGCCGCCGCCCACATGTCCCTTCATCATTCCGACAATGTCAAAGAGCCGACAACTTTAGGGGGACAGCTATTCTTCCTCGAAACTTGTTCCGAGGGAGGTGCGTCCCGTCTATGTTGGCGACCGTCCGTTTCAGCGCCGTGTTGGCGTCGTTCCGTCCGGTGAGGCGGCATATATGGAGGGCTTCCCGAACCGTCAAACACTTTTTGCAGTTTTATTTCACAAATTTTTGGGAAGCTCCCGGTAGAGGCCAAGGGACAGCGCCATTGCCCCCAAAGGACGACCACCGGAATGAGCTTGCAGGATGCCGATGCGAATGACGCGGGCTTTGGCGCGCGGATCAGGAGCGCGCTGTTGTGGCGCTCAGGCAGCCAGATCGTGGCGCAGATGATCAGCTGGGTAGTGACGCTGGTCGTCATCCGCCTGCTCGACCCGGCCGATTACGGCCTCTTCGCCATGACCCAGGTGATCCTGAACTTCGCCACCTTCCTCAACGGCTATGGGCTGGTGAGCGCGCTGGTGCAGTCGGATACGCTGACGACGCACCGCTTGCGGCAGGCCTTCGGCATCATGCTGCTGCTGAACGGTGCGCTGGCGCTGGCGCAGCTGCTGATCGCGCCGATCGCCGCCGATTATTATGACCAGCCCATGGTCGCGCAGCTGCTGCGGGTGCAGGCGCTGCTCTATCTGTCGACGCCCTTCATCTCCATTCCCGAAGCGATCATGGGGCGCGCGCTCGATTTTCGCCGGCCTGCACTGGTGAACCTGATCGCGGCGATGGCGTCGGCCGGAGTCGCGCTGGCCGGCGCCCTGTCCGGCTGGGGCGTGTGGACGCTGGTCTTCGCGCCGATGGCCGGTTTCTGGGTGAAAGGCGTGGGCTATGTGATCGCGACCGGGTTCGTGCCCGTGCCGAGCTTCGACCTGCGCGGCACCGGCGCGATGGTGACCTATGGCGCGTCGCTGCTGGGCGGCCAGCTGTTCTGGATCGTCCAAAGCCAGGCGGACATCTTCATCAGCGGGCGCCTGCTCGATCCGCATCAGCTGGGCCTCTATGCCGAAGCACTGTTCCTGACGCAGATATTCGTGTCGAAATTCATCCCGCCGCTCAACGATGTCGCCTTTCCCGCCTATGCGCGGATGCAGCAGGACCCTGCGCGAATCGCCTGGTCCTTTCTGAAGGCGGTGCGGCTGCTGCTGCTGATCAGCTGCCCGGTCTATCTCGGCATGGCCGTCACCGCCGAGCCGCTGGTGCAGACATTGTTCGGCGAGAAATGGCGGGCAATGGCGCCTTTTGTCGCGATCCTCAGCCTGGCCATGCCCTTCATGACGCTGCAGGTGATGTTCGCGCCGGTCAGCAATGCGCTGGGGCGGCCCGGCACCACGGCGCGAATCGCGGCCGTCGGCGCGCTGCTGATGCCGGCCGCCTTCCTGATCGGCGTGCAGTTCGGCGCGATGGGCCTGGCCTGGGCCTGGCTGGGCGCCTTTCCGATTTTGACGGCGGTCACCGCGCGACTCGCGGGCGGGCCGATGGGTCTGCGAATCGGCGACCTGATTCGCGCGGCCGCCCCAGGGCTGGGTTGTTCCGTGCTGATGGCGGGCGCGGTGATGCTGGTCGATTCGGCGCTACCTCCGCTCGCGCCCGCGATTCGGCTGGCGCTACTGGTGGCGGCAGGGGGGATCGCCTTCCTGATCGCGCTGATGCTGTGCGCGCGGGGGACGCTGGAAGAGCTGGTCGGTCTCGTCATCCGGCGAGCGCCGCCCGCGCCCGCCGCTGCCTGACGGATCAGGCAGACTGAATATAGTCGCGCAGCGCCGCCGCTTCCGATTCGATGCTGTCGATGCGGAATTTCACCAGGTCGCCGATCGACACGAGTCCCACCAGCGTGCCGTCCACGACGACGGGCAGGTGCCGCACCCGCTTCTTCGTCATCAGCGACAGGCAATGGATGACGGGCGTCTTGTCGTCGGTGGTGATCGCCGGCGCGGTCATCACCTCGCGCACCGGCCATTCGAGCACGGCAGCGCCATCGCGCGCGACATGATGGACGAGGTCGCGTTCGGAGAAGATGCCCATCACCTGCCCATCGTCGACCACCGGCACGCAGCCGATCCGCTTTTCGGAGAGCAGGCGGACGGCGGAGAGGACGGTGTCGCTCGACCGGACCTGGGTGACGTCGCGCCCCTTGCCCTGCAGAATCGCGGTGATCGTCATGCCCCGTCTCCTTGTCGATCGGACATTATCGTCCAGTCCCTTGATGATCCCACTTTCGCACCCCAAAGAAAAGGGATGAGCGACAAGCAGGCCCTGGATGACCCGCAGATCGCGGCGACCGCATGGGCCCGGTTCCGCCGCCTGATGGGCTGGATGGCGCTGGGCGGCGCGCTATGCGTGGGACTCGCCCTGCTGTTCCTGCGGCTATGGGTCGGCGGTCCCATGCCGATCCACATGATCCTGGCGACGATCCTGGGCGTCTGGCTGACCTTCATGCTGGGGACGGGGCTGATGGCGCTCACTTTCCTGTCGCATGGGACCGGCCATGACGAACAGGTCATCGACCCGCTGAAAGACGAGGTATCCCTTGACGACTGACGACAAAGGCGAAGTGGTGCTGCGGGTCGTGCCGCGCCTCAGCGAGATCAACAGCAACGGCCATATCTTCGGCGGGTGGATCCTGTCGCAGATGGACATCGGCGCCGGCATCGTCGCCGGTCGGGTGGCGCAGGGCGCGGTCGCCACCGTCGCGATCGAGGGCATGAAGTTCATCGCCCCGATGCTGGTGGGCGACATCGTCACGGTCTATGCGCGCGAAGAACGGCGGGGGCGCACCTCCGTCGCCGTGAGGGTAGAGGTGGTGGCGACGCGCGGGGTCGACCAACAGCAGGTCGACCTGACCAGCGGGCTCTTCACCTTCGTCGCGCTCGACGAGGAGCATCGGCCAAGGCCCCTGCCCGACCATTGAGGCAAGCGGCGTCGCGATTGTCGCCGGCATGAAAAAAAGGGGGAGCGGCACGGCGGCCGCTCCCCCCTTTTTTCCATTGTGACAGCTGTGTCTTATTCGGCCGCTTCGGCAGCCGGACGAGCGCGGCGCACGCGCTTGCGGGGCGCGGACTCGGCCGCCGGTTCGCTGTCATTGTCGGCGCGCGCGATCGAGGGCGGCAGGACGGTCAGGTCCAGCCCTTCGGCGCCTTCCGACTTGGCGGCTTCGGCCTTGCGCGGGCGACCCCGACGAGCGCGTGGCGCCTCGGCCGCGGCTTCGGGCTGGGGCTCGGCCGGCTGGGACGCCGCGGCCTCGGGCTCGACCGGCTGAGGCTCTGGCGCGCGCTGGCGCACCGGCGCTTCGGCGCGAGGCTGGTCGGACGCTTCGGCGAAAGCGGGGCGGTCGCGACGATTGCGGTCGCGGCGGTTGCGGCCATCCCGCTCTTCGCGCGGCTCGCGCTGTTCGGACCGATGATCGCGCGGCTGCTGATCGCGACGGCGATCCTCGTCCTGGGCGCGATCGCCCTGCGACTGTTCGAAGCGATGATAGTCGCCGCCGAAATCGGACGTGTCGAAATCGTCGCCCTCATCGTCGAAAGCCTCGTCGCGCGGGCGGAAGCGCTGCTGTTGCTCCTCCTGCCGGGCGCGGTTGTCGGCCAGGACGCGGAAATAATGATCGGCGAACTGCAGATAATATTCCGCGTTCACCCGGTCGCCCGCCATCTGTGCGTCGCGCGCCATATTCTTGTATTTTTCAAGAAGCTGGGCTGCATTGCCACGTGCGCGGCTGTCGATCCGATTGCCGTTGTCGCCGCCACCCCGGTTACCACCATTGGGGCGTCCGTTATTGTTCCGACCGCGATTACGGCGACCGGCCTGCCTGTTGTTGATCAAGAGCTGATCCTTGCGTTCACTTTGCCATCGTTCACTGAAAACACTGTTCAGTCGCCATCCTAAAGCACGGCCCGCTCATCAGGCCGGGTAGGGCTCCGCCGGACAGGGGTTGAACGACAACCCATGCCCTTTACGCTGCCAGAGGCGCCTGCGCTGCAGCGCCATCGTGACTTTGAAGGAGCGGGAAAACGGCCTTTCCAGTCGCGGCCCCACGGGGCAGATCCTCAGCATATGCCGTCCCTGACCTCCATGTAGTGGCTTTAAAGCCATAAACCAAGTAATTTTCGCTTGGGGTCATGCAATAGGATGCTTCCGTCAGCAAGGGGTAGCGCGAGTCGCAAGCAGGCAGCGGTCATGGCCCGCCAGGTCGCGTCGGACATCCACGCTAAGCCCTTGATCGCAAAGCAGAGCGGACACGCTGTCCCGCTGGTCATGGCCGATCTCGATCGCCGCGAGACCGCCCGCCGCCAGCAGGCGCGGCAGCATCGGCGCGATGCGGCGATAATCGTCAAGCCCTTGCGTGCCGGCGAACAGGGCGCCTTCCGGTTCGTGCAGGACATCGCCCGAGAGCGCCACGTCGCGCGCGATATAGGGCGGGTTGATGAGGATGAGGTCGAAGCGCTCCTCCACCCCTTCCGCCCAGTCGCCCTGCCGCCACGCGCTGCGCGCCGTCAGCCCCAGCCGCGCCGCATTGGCCTTTGCGACGTCGAGCGCGGCGGGTGAGATGTCGATGCCAAGGCCGGTCGCCTCGCCCCACTGGTCGAGCGCGGCCAGCAGCAGCGCGCCCGAGCCGGTGCCCAGGTCGAGGATGCGCGACGGGGCGCGGGCGGCAAAATGCTCGACCGCCGCCTCGATCAGCGTTTCGCTGTCCGGGCGCGGGATGAGCACGGCGGGCGTCACCTGGAGGCTGATCGTCCAGAAATCGCGGGTGCCGGTGATATAGGCGATCGGCTCGCCGGCCAGCCGCCGCTGGAGCAACGCATCGAA
>DATEJA010000383.1:0-8282 GCA_035278405.1 Sphingobium sp.
TGACGGATTGATTTACATAGCCGCCAACGCAGCTTCGATATCGTCCATCGTCACGATGCTGCGGACCGTCGCGTCGGGGGCGATGCGCTTGACCATGGGGCCCAGCACCTTGCCGCCCAGTTCGACGAACTCGGTGACGCCCGCGTCCCACATCGCCGCGACGGATTCGCGCCAGCGCACCCGGCCCGTGACCTGCTCAACGAGGCGCAGCTTGACCTCTTCGGGATCGGCGATCGGGCTGGCGAGCACATTGGCGTAGACGGGGAGCAGCGGCGTCACGATCGTCGCTTCACCCAGCGCCTGCGCCATCGCCTCGGCGGCGGGCTGCATCAGCGGGCAGTGGAAGGGCGCCGAAACCGGCAGCAGCACGCCGCGCTTGATGCCATGGTCCTTGACCAGGGCCACCGCGCGTTCGATCGCGCCGCGATGGCCGGAAATGACGACCTGCGTCGGGTCATTGTCGTTGGCGACGGTGCAGACTTCTCCCTGCGCCGCCGCATCGGCCAGGCCCTGCGCCTTTTCGATGTCCGCGCCCAGCAGCGCCGCCATCGCACCCTCGCCCACCGGCACCGCCGCCTGCATCGCCCGGCCGCGCAGCTTCAGGAGGCACGAGGTCGTCGCGATGTCGAACGCTTCGGCCGCGCACAGCGCGCTATATTCGCCAAGGCTGTGGCCAGCGACGAAATCGCCCTTCTCCGCCAGGGAAAAACCCGCTTCCTTCTGCATCACCCGCAGCACCGCCAGCGCGTTCGCCATGATCGCCGGCTGGGCATTTTCCGTCAGCGTCAGGTCGCTTTCGGGCCCTTCCACCATGATCCGGAACAAATGCTGCGACAGAGCGTCATCGACCTCCTGAAACAGCTCCTTCGCGGCGGGGCTCGCATCCGCCAGCGCCTTGCCCATGCCGACCGACTGACTGCCCTGCCCCGGAAAAACAAATGCCCTCATCATCCACCTTCTGCTCTGGACGGCCCGTCGCGCGGCTGTTTCGCAGGACCGTTACACTTTGAGACATTAATCGAATTGAAGCGGCCGCAGCCTTTCGCCACCTTAGGATCGGCCCCCTTGCCCCTGCCCCGGGGCCTGAATTGAGCCCCTTTAACGACGACGGAGTGCAAGGAAAAGGTGCGATATCGCATTGCCTGGATCACCGGAACGGCACTGACGCTGTCCGCCTGTGCCGCCGGTCCCGACTATAAGGCACCGCAACCCGCCTCGCTGGGCGTGCCCGCGACCTATTATTCCACGCCGGGCAGCGTCGGCGCCCTCGATGAAGCCGACCTCGCCAGCTGGTGGACGCGCCTCAAGGATCCGGCGCTCTCTACGCTCATCGACCAGGCGATCGCCAGCAACCTGGATATCGTCCAGGCGCAGGCCCGGCTGCGCCAGGCGCGCGAAAGCCTGCGACAGGCCAATGCCGCCTTCCTGCCGCAGGTGAATGGTTCGGCCAGCGCCGGGCGCAACTATTCCAGCCGGGGCAGCGGCACCCGCGTGGTCGACGGCAATATCGTGTCGACCGGGTCGGGCCACTGGTCCAGCAGCTATTCGCTCGGCGCCAACGCCAGCTGGCAGATCGACCTGTTCGGCGAGCTGTCCCGATCGGCCGAGGCCGCCCGCGCCGATCTCGCCGCGTCGGGCTATGACCTGGCCCAGGTGCGGATGACCATCATCGCCGAACTGGTGACCAACTATATCCAGGCGCGGCAGGTGCAGGAACAGCTGCGCATCGCCCGCGAAAGCCAGGCGATCCAGCGCGACAATTACAATATCGCGAACTGGCGGCTGCAGGCGGGGCTCGTCTCCTCGCTAGACGAACAGCAGGCCCGCGCCCAGCTAGCGCAGACCAGCGCCACCATCCCCCAGCTGGAATCGAGCCTGCGCGGCAGCCTCAACCGCATCGCCGTGCTGACGGGCCAGGCGCCGGGCGAAGCGACCCGCGCGCTGGAAACGCCCGCGCCTATTCCTACCGCCTCGACCCAGATCACCACCGGCATCCCGGCCGACACGCTGCGCCAGCGGCCCGACGTGCGCGCGGCCGAACGGGCGCTTGCCGCCGCCACCGCACGGATCGGCGTCGCCCAGGCGCAGCTCTATCCCTCGCTGGGGATCAGCGGCAATATCGGCACCAGCGCGACCAGCCTCAAGAACCTGTTCGACCTCGTCACCGGCGGCATCTTCGCCAATGTGGCGCAGGTGATCTTCGACGGCGGCCGGCTTGCCTCGCAGGTCCGATCGCAGAAGGCGGCGACCGACGCCGCCTTCGCCGCCTACAAGCAGAGCGTGCTGACCGCGCTCGAAGATGTGGAGAACGCCATGGCCGCGCTCACCAGCGCCCGCCAGCGCAAGGCCGAGTTCGCGATCGCCTTCGAAGCGTCCAACAATGCCGCGATCCTGGCGCGCAGCCAGTATCAGGCCGGGCTCATCGATTTTCAGACGCTGTCCACCAGCGAAACCACTCTCCTGAACGCGCGCAACAGCCTCGCCGCCGCCCAGGCGGACGAGGTGCTTGCCATCGCCCAGCTCTACAATGCGCTGGGCGGCGGCTGGCAGAACATGGAAAACCGCCCGAATGAGCAATGATGTGAGCAAGGACCAGGACCTGAACGATTTTCTGGGCGCGCGCCCGGAAAAGCCGTGGCGCAAATGGGTGATCCGGGGCGTGATCGGCGTCGCTTTGCTGATCGTCATCTTGCTGCTGGCCCGCTGCTTTTCGGGGAATGACAAGCCCAATTACGCGACCCGCGAGGCGCGGCGCGGCGACCTGACCGTCACGGTTTCGGCGACGGGGAACCTCAAGCCCATCAACCAGGTGGATGTCGGTTCGGAACAGTCGGGCAAGATCACGCGCGTCTATGTCGACGTGAACGATCGGGTGACCAAGGGCCAGCGCCTCGCCGAACTCGATACGCGGCGCCTGGTCGACACGATCAACCAGAACCGCGCGCAGGTCGCCTCCAGCCAGGCGGGCGTCGCCCAGGCGCAGGCGCAGGTCGCGCTGGCGAAGGCGACGCTCGATCGCCAGCTCACCGTCTACCGCCTGTCGGGCGGGCGCGTGCCGGCCAAGACGGAGCTGGACACGGCCCGCGCCAATTATCAGTCCGCGCTCGGCAATCTTCGTGCCCAGCAGGCGCAGGTCAGCGTGTCGCGCGCGCAGCTTTCGACCGCGCAGACCAATCTTTCCATCGCGCAGATCGTCTCCCCCGTCACGGGCGTGGTCCTGTCGCGCGATATCGAGCCGGGCCAGACCGTCGCCGCCTCGTTCAACGCGCCGGTGCTGTTCACCATCGCGGAAGACCTGACGCAGATGGAGGTGGAAGTCTCCGTCGACGAAGCCGATGTCGGCCAGGTGAAGGAAGGCCAGGCGGCGACCTTTTCCGTCGATGCCTTCCCCGGCAGGAGCTTCCCGGCGCGGGTGACGCGCGTCAATGTCGGCTCCAACGCGTCGAGCAGTTCCTCATCCTCCTCCTCGTCCAGCAGCACCGCCGCCAGCACCAGCGGCACGGTGGTCGCCTATACGGCGGTGCTGTCGGTCGACAACAAGGGCGAGACGCTGCGCCCGGGCATGACCGCGACCGCCGATATCGTGACGCAACAGTTGCATGACGTGCTGCTCGTCCCCAATGCCGCGCTGCGCTTCAAGCCCAGCGCGGGCGACCAGGGCGGCGGCATCACCAGCCAGATCGTGCCGGGCCCGCGCCGCTTCCGCCGGGGCGGAGCGAAGCGCCAGGTCAGCTTCGGCATCGGCTCCAGCCAGACCGTCTATGTCGTGGGCGCCGACGGCAATCCCAAGGCGGTGCAGGTCGTGGTGGGCGCCAGCGACGGCGCGCGCACGGTGGTCACCGGCGGCGACCTCAAGCCCGGCATGCGCGTCATCACCGGCCAGCTGGCCAAGGGGCAGGAGCAGCCGGCCGAGGACAGCGCTAATGGCAGCGGCGGTGGCGGCCCACGGCCCGGCCGGTCGGGCCAGGGTGGCGAACCGCGCGGAACCGGCCGCCAGAACGGCACCTGATCCATGGCGGACCCCATCATCTCCCTGCGCGGCGTCACCAAAATCTATGGCTCCGGGCCCACCGCCTTCCAGGCACTGAAGGGCATCGACCTCGACATCAGCGAAGGCGATTTCGTCGCCGTCATGGGGCCTTCGGGATCGGGCAAGTCGACGACGATGAACATATTGGGCTGCCTCGACGTGCCTTCCGGCGGAGAGTTCCTGTTCAAGGGGCGCCATGTCGAAAGGCTCGATCGCGACCAGCGCGCGCTGCTGCGCCGCCGTTTTCTCGGCTTCGTGTTCCAAGGCTTCAACCTGCTGTCGCGTACCACCGCCCTCGAAAATGTCGAGCTGCCCCTGCTCTATCGCGGGGAGGACAAGAAGACCCGGACCGAGGCCGGCATGGCCGCGCTCGACAAGGTCGGCCTCAAGGACTGGTGGGACCATACGCCGGCAGAACTGTCCGGCGGGCAGCAGCAGCGCGTCGCCATCGCCCGCGCCATCGTCACCGCGCCGGCCGTGCTGCTGGCCGACGAGCCGACCGGCAATCTGGATTCGGAACGGTCGGTCGAGATCATGGAATTGCTCACCGATCTCAACAGGAACAGCGGCATCACGGTGCTGATGGTCACCCACGAACCCGACATGGCCGCCTATGCGCGGACGATCGTGCACTTCAAGGACGGCCATGTGGAAAAGGTCGAGGAAGGGAAGGCGTGACTCTTTTTCTCGTCATTTCCGCGAAGCGGGGAACCCATCTCCCACACCTGTCGACTGGAGGTGAGGTCTGGAGATGGATCCCCGCCTTCGCCGGGATGACGGTGAAAGAAGATCAAGCGAAAACGGCATGCTAGGCACCACGATCATCCTCGCCTTCCGGGCGATCAACCGGCACAAGCTGCGCAGCTTCCTCACCACTCTGGGCATCATCATCGGCGTCGCCGCCGTGGTCACCATGGTGACGCTGGGCAATGGCGCGACCGCCGCCGTGCGCCAGCAGATCAGCTCGCTGGGCGCCAACGTCCTGCAGCTGCGCCCCGGCCAGGGCTTCGGCCGTGGTGGCGGCGGGCCGCGCCCGCCCGACTTCAAGCCGGCCGACCTCTCCGCCATCGAAAACCAGCTGACCGGCGTCCGCGCGGTCGCGCCGATGGTCCAGTCGAGCGGCACCGCCATCTATGAGGGGTCGAACTGGTCGACCACCGTCTACGGCACCACCGCCGCCTATTTCGAGGTCCAAAGCTGGAAGGCGATCGCCGGCCGCCTGTTCATGCCCGAGGAGGAGGAGGCCGGAAAGCCCGTCTGCATCATCGGCAATACGGTGCGCACCAACCTGTTCCAGGGCGGCGATCCGGTCGGCAAGCGGCTGCGCATCAAGGGCGTGTCCTGCCAGGTGATCGGCGCGCTCGCGACGCGCGGGCAAGGCGGCTTTGGCGACCAGGACGATGTCGTCGTCATGCCGATCAAGTTCGTGCAGCGCCGCTTCACCGGCGACCGTGACATCAGCCAGATCATGATCGCGGTCGATGACGCCTATGACACCTCGACCGTCCAGGCGAGCCTGGAGCAGCTGATGCGCGAACGGCGCAAGGTGAAGCCGGGCGCGGAGGATAATTTCAATGTCTTCGACACCAAGCAGATCAGCGACACGCTGACCGGCACCACCACCATATTGACACAGATCGTCGCGGCCGTTGCGGCCATCTCCCTGCTGGTCGGCGGCATCGGCATCATGAACATCATGCTGGTTTCCGTGACCGAGCGCACGCGCGAGATCGGTATCCGCCTCGCCATCGGCGCGGTCGCGCGCGAGGTGCTGCTGCAATTCCTGGTCGAGGCGATCGTGCTGTCCTGCCTGGGCGGCCTGATCGGCCTGTTCCTCGCGCTCATCGCCTCGGTCGCGATCGCGCCGCTGATGCAGGTTCCCTTCATCTTCGACGTGAAGGTGAACATGATCGCCTTCCTCTTTTCCGCGGCGATCGGCGTGGTCTTCGGCTATTTCCCGGCGAGGCGCGCGGCGGCGCTCAATCCGATCGATGCGCTGCGCCACGAATAAGGTCAGAATTCCGCCCGTTACAATTTCCGACAATCTTTCCCGCAGCTTGGCACAAGCCTGCGACAAATGCGTCCTATCTCTGTCTTCGACGCCGGGAACGGTGCCAAGAGATTGAAAGAGAAGGAGCATGATGATGTTCAAGAAGTTACTGATGGCCCTGACCGCCACCACCATGGTCGTGAGCCCGATGGTCGCGGCCGAGGCGCAGGCCGCCCCGCAGCGGGAAGTCCATCGCGTGGTGAAGCAGGGCCCTCACGGTCGCACCGTCACCAAGACGACCGTCATCCGCAAGGACGACCGCCGCGACCATCACCGTCGCTGGGCCAAGGGTCAACGCTTCGATCGCCGCTATGCGACCAACTATCGCGTGATCGACAATTATCGCGGCTATCGCCTGAAGGCCCCGCCGCGCGGCTACCACTGGGTCCGTTCGGGCAATGACGCGGTGCTGGTGGCACTGACCAGCGGCATCATCGCCTCGGTCATCACCGGCGCGATCCGCTAAGCCGGTCCATGACGCCTCGGAGCCACGCTCCGGGGCGTCGCCCTATACGAGGCCCGTCAGATAATAGACGGCGATGACGATGAAGACCGTCACCGTCTTGATCAGCGTCAACGCGAAAATGTCCTTATAGGCCTGCCTGTGGGTCAGGCCGGTCACCGCCAGCAGGGTGATCACCGCGCCATTATGCGGCAGGCTGTCCATCCCGCCACTCGCCATCGACGCGATCCGGTGCAACACCTCACGCGGGATGCCGGCCGCGTCGCCCGCCGCCGCGAACTGTTCCGCCATCGCCGCCAGCGCGATCGACAGCCCCCCCGAAGCCGATCCGGTGATCCCGGCGAGCGAGGTCACGCTGATCGCCTCATTGACCAGCGGATTGGGGATGGCGCGCAGCGCGTCGCGCACCAGCATGAAGCCGGGCAGCGCCGCGATCACCGCGCCGAAACCATATTCGACCGCCGTGTTCATCCCCGCCAGCAGAGCGCCGCCCACCGCCGCGCGCGATCCTTCGGCGAAGCGCCGCGACACGGCCGGAAAGGCGAACAGCAGGATCGTCGCGATACCCAGCAGCAGCGCGCCTTCGACGGCCCAGAGCGCGGCGACCTGCGCCACCTTGACCCTGATCGGTTCGCCAAGGCCCGCAAGAGACACGCTCATCTCCTCGGCGCCGACCAGGCGCGGGATCAGCAGCGTCAGCGCCAGATTGCCGAACCCCACCACCAGCAGCGGCAGCAGGGCGATCAGCGGATGGACCCGCGCCTCCCCTTCGCTGGGCGGTTCAGGCTCGTTGAGCAGCGTGCCCGCCGCGCCATAGCCCTCGCCCGCCGCCATCATCGCGCGCTTGCGCCAGCCCAGATAGGTGAGGCCCATTCCCATGATGCAGGCCGATCCCACTAGGCCCAGCAGCGGCGCCGCCCAGGTGGTGGTGCCGAAAAAGCTGGTCGGAATGATGTTCTGGATCTGCGGCGTGCCGGGCATCGCATCCATGGTGAAGGTGATGGCGCCCAGGCCAATGGTAGCAGGCACCAGCCGCTTGGGAATGTCGCCGTGCCGGAACATCTCGGCGGCGAAGGGATAGACGGCGAAGACTGCGACGAACACCGACACGCCGCCATAGGTCAGTAGCGCGGTCACCAGCATGATCGCGGGAATGGCCCGCTCGGCGCCCACGATATGGATGACCGCGCCGACGATCGACCGGGAAAAGCCCGAAATCTCGACCAGCTTGCCGAACATCGCGCCGAGCAGGAAGACGGGAAAATAGAGTTTCAGGAAGCTGCCGACCTTCTCCATGAACAGGCCGGAAAAGGTCACCGGCACGGCCGAAGGGTCAGTCAGCAGCACCGCCAGCATGGCGAGCAGCGGCGCCATCAATATGACGCTCATGCCCCGATAGGCCGCCACCATCAGCAATATCAGCGACAGCGCCGCAATTCCGACCGCCATGAACGCTCCCCCTTTCCCTGTCGTTGGAGCATGCTCTATGCGGCTGGCATCGCCGCGCCAAGTCTTCCTTGCCTTTCGCCCGCGATTCCGTCATAGGCGCCGCTTCGCACGGCCTCGGGATGACTCGCAGCCGGGTGAAGCAATGCACAAGACGACAGCCGGAGGGGCGTTCCACATGGGGTGGGCGTCAGCGATCGGCCAACAGATGAGGCTTACCCATGGCTCTTTACGAGCATGTGTTCCTTGCGCGCCAGGATCTGGCACAGGCGCAGGTGGACGCGCTGGCGGAA
>DATEJA010000384.1:0-6229 GCA_035278405.1 Sphingobium sp.
TGCAGGACGGGAAGGCGCTGCAGGCCGGCACCTCGCACTTCCTGGGCACGACCTTCAGCCAGGCGCAGAATATCAGGTTCCAGAACACGGAAGGACAACAGGAGCTGGCGCAGACGACCAGCTGGGGCGTGTCGACCCGCATGATCGGCGGCCTCATCATGGTGCATGGCGATGATGACGGGCTGCGCGTGCCGCCCCGGCTGGCGCCCCATCAGATCATCGTCGTGCCGATGCTGCGGGACAGCGAAGAGGATGCGGCGATCCTCGCTTATTGCGGCGACCTGGTGGCCGAGCTGAACAAGCTGGACGCCTTCCGCGAGCCGGTGCGCGCGCTGCTGGACAAGCGGCCCGCCAAGGCCGCGAACAAGCGCTGGGGCTGGGTCAAGAAAGGCGCGCCGATCGTCATCGAGGTCGGCGGGCGCGATGTTGCGGGCGGCAATGTTTCCATGCTGCGCCGCGACCGGCTCTACCGCGCGGATGGCAAGCTCGACAGCCGGATCGTGGCGAAGGGCGATTTCGTCGCCGCCGCCACGGGGATACTGGAGGAAGTCCAGCAGGCACTGTTCGCCGATGCGCAGGCCCGTCTGCTCGGCAATATCGACAAGTCGATCGCGTCGCTTGATGCGCTCAAGGCCTATTTCGCGGCGAGCAAGAAGCCCGGCTGGGCGTTGGTGCAATGGGCCAAGCCGACCGGCGCGGCGCTCGACAAAGTGGTCGAGTGGCTGAAGGGCGAGAAGCTGACGCTGCGGAACGTGCCGATGGATGCCGACGCGGCGGACGGGGCGTGCATCTTCACCGGCGAGAAGGCGGTCGAGCGCGTGCTGGTGGGGCGGAGTTACTGATCCTGGACATCCCCCTCCCTTGAAAGGGAGGGGTCGGGGGTGGTGCGATTGCACCAGCACTCGCCTGCAACGCTGGAGGATGGGTCGAACGCGCGTGCCGCGCGACCCACCCCCAACCCCTTCCCTTGAAAGGGAGGGGCTTAAGAGGGGTTACAGCACATATTTGCTGAGGTCGGTGTTGCGCGCCACCTCGCTCAGCTGCTTCTCGACATAGGCGGCGTCGATCACCAGCGTTTCGCCCTGGCGATCCTCGGCGTCGAAGCTGACATCCTCCAGCAGCTTTTCCATCACGGTCTGAAGCCGGCGGGCGCCGATATTCTCGACCTCGCCATTCACCTCGGCGGCGATCTTCGCGACCGCGCGGATGCCGTCGGGGGTCAGGTCGATCGTGACGCCTTCGGTGGCCAGCAAAGCGCGATATTGCGCGACAAGGCTGGCCTTGGTGTCCGACAGGATGGCGACGAAATCATCCTCGGTCAGCGCCTTGAGTTCCACCCGGATCGGCAGGCGGCCCTGCAGTTCGGGCAGCAGGTCGCTGGGCTTGGCGACATGGAAGGCGCCCGAGGCGATGAAGAGGATGTGGTCGGTCTTGAGCGGGCCATATTTGGTCGAGACCGTCGTGCCTTCGATCAGCGGCAACAGGTCGCGCTGCACCCCTTCGCGGCTGACCGACCCGCCGCGCACATCGCTGACGGCGATCTTGTCGATCTCGTCCAGGAAGACGATCCCGTTCTGCTCGGCGCTGGCAATGGCGACGCGCGCGACATCATCCTGGTCCAGGCGCTTGTCCTGCTCTTCCTCGACCAGCTTGTCCCACGCATCGGCGACGCGCAGCTTGCGCCGCTTCTTCTGCTGCTGACCGAACGCCTTGGACATCATGTCGGACAGGTTGATCATGCCGATCTGGCCGCCCATGCCCGGAATTTCCATCGGCATGGAGGGGCTGTCGGCGACTTCGACCTCAACTTCGACATCGTTCATCTGATTGTTTTCGATCCGCTGGCGGAAGGAGAGGCGGGTCGCCTCGCTCGCTTCCTTGCCGGTCAGCGCGTCGAGCAAGCGGTTCATGGCGGCGTCCGATGCGGCTTCGCGCACCGCCTCGCGGCGGCGGTCGCGTTCCAGGCGGACGGCCTCCTCGACGAGGTCGCGCACGATCTGCTCCACATCGCGGCCGACATAGCCGACCTCGGTGAACTTGGTCGCTTCCACCTTGACGAAGGGCGCGTCCGCGAGCTTGGCTAGGCGGCGGCTGATCTCGGTCTTGCCGCAGCCGGTGGGGCCGATCATCAGGATATTCTTGGGCGTCACCTCGTCGCGCAGATCAGGCGAGAGGCGCTGCCGGCGCCAGCGATTGCGCAAGGCGACGGCAACCGCGCGCTTGGCGTCGGCCTGGCCGATGATGTGAGCGTCGAGCGCGGAGACGATGGCTTTGGGGGTCAGATTGTCGTTCATCTTCATCTCACTCCCCTCGCGCAAGCGGGAGGGGCCGGGGGTGGGTGCGATTGCTCTGGCAATCGCCTTCAACGCCTCGGGACAGGTTGAAATGCGCGCTTCACTCGCGGCCCACCCCAACCCTTCCCGCTTGCGCGAGGGGCTTTGTTACGTAGCGCTCGGCAGTTCTTCGACCACCAGCTCCTCGTTGGTGTAGACGCAGATATCGGCCGCGACCTTCATCGCCTTGCGCGCGAGCGTTTCGGCATCTTCCTCATATTCGACCAGGGCGCGGGCGGCCGCGAGGGCGAAATTGCCGCCCGATCCGATCGCCGCGACGCCGCCGACCGGCTCCAGCACGTCGCCATTGCCGGTCAGGATCAGCGTGACTTCCTTGTCCGCGACGATCATCATCGCTTCCAGGTTGCGCAGATATTTGTCGGTCCGCCAATCCTTGGCGAGTTCCACGGCGGCGCGCATCAACTGGCCATTATGTCGTTCCAGCTTCGCCTCCAGCCGTTCGAACAGGGTGAAGGCATCGGCCGTCGCCCCGGCAAATCCGCCGATGACAGAGCCGTCGTGCAGCCGCCGCACCTTGCGGGCGTTGGGCTTCATCACCGTCTGGCCCATGGAGACCTGGCCGTCGCCGGCCACGATCACTTTCCCGTTCTTGCGTACCGACATGATGGTGGTGCCGTGCCAGACCGGCATGGCGCTTTGGCGTTGGTCGTTCATGGCGCGCCATATGGGAGCGAATGGGCTACATCGCAAGCATAGTGGCGGTGGGCGGCGGATCGTGGCATTTTCTGGACGGATTTATGACAATCCGTTCGGGAACCAATTCCGATTAATTGACTTTGTGCATCGCAGCATCGATCATGGCTGACCAATGGACGGGAAGAACATCATGTCTCTGAAGGCCAGGGCTCGGGAAAAAGTCGAGCGAGCGGGGATCTCCAATTATAGCTTCGACCATGATGTTCTGGTGATGTGCGGCGTGCGCTATACGATCGCCGCCTGCGATTGCGGCGAGCCTGACTGCGATGGCGTCCGGCTTGAAAAGGATGCGGCGATCATGAGCCGCACCCTGCAATGATCCTTCAAATCAGTGAATGACGCGCTCTCCGGCGCGGCCGACGGATTCGATGTCACGGCCGGCACCCTTCACGGTATTGCATGCCGCCAGCGAGCTAAGGAGCAGGCCGGTGATAACCAGGGCGATGGTTTGGCGCATGGGAAGAGAAGTCCTTCTAGATAGCGTTGGAAACAAAGGGCGGCGGAGAGATGCCGCATAAGTCCATTTTGTGCAATTGCTGTCTCCACCCGCTTGACACGAGCCGTGACGGGTGCCAATGGCCGCATCCTCCTTTCAGGGGGCGCGTAGCTCAGCGGTAGAGCACACCCTTCACACGGGTGGGGTCACAGGTTCAATCCCTGTCGCGCCCACCATGACCTGTCCGTCATGGTTGGAAATTTTATTTCCCTACATTGATCTTTTCATCCGCGCGGCGCTAGGCTCATGGCATGACCCTGTCGCACGGTTTTAAAAGCGGCGCGGCGCTTGGCGCGCTGCTGCTGTCGTCCTTCGTTTCGGCCCAGGCACAGCAGAAGCTGACGCTGGAGCGCGTCTTTGCCAGCCCGGACCTGTCCGGCCCGCAACCGCGGGCGCTCAAGCTATCGCCCGACGGGCGGCTGGTGACGCTGCTGAAGCCGAGGCCCGACGAGAAGGAACGGCTGGACCTGTGGGCGATCGACAGCGCCACCGGGGCCGAACATATGCTCGTCGATTCCAAGAAGACCGGCAGCGGCGCGGAGCTTTCCGAAGCGGAGAAGATGCAGCGGGAGCGCGACCGTTCCGTGGCGGGCAACACCGGCATCGTGACCTATGACTGGGCGCCCGATGGGAAGAGCATCCTCGTGCCGGTCGACGGCGATCTCTATCTGGCGGCGCTCGACGGGAGCGTGACGCGGCTCACCAATACGCCGGAGGGCGAACTGAACGGCGTCGTCAGCCCCAAGGGCGGCTTCGTTTCGTTCGTGCGCGAGGGCAATCTTTTCGTCCAGCCGATCGGCGGGCGGGAGCGGCAGGTCACCCAGGGCGCCAGCGAGACGGTCAGTTGGGGCGTCGCCGAGTTCGTCGCGCAGGAGGAAATGGACCGGCGCACCGGCTATTGGTGGTCGCCCGACGATCGGCTGATCGCCGTGGCGCGCGTCGATGAAGGCCAGGTCGGCACCGTGACGCGCACCGCGATCGGCGGCGAGGGCACGAAAGTCTACCAGCAGCGCTATCCCGCCGCCGGCACGGCCAATGCGCGGGTCGATCTCTATGTAATGAAACCCGATGGTTCGGGGCAGGTGAAGGTCGACCTGGGCCCGGATCCCGACATCTATCTCGCCCGCGTCGATTGGTCGAAGGACGGCCGCACCCTCTATGTCCAGCGGGAGAGCCGGGACCAGAAGCGGCTCGACCTGATGGCCGTCGATCCGGCGACCGGCAAGGCGAAAGTCATGCTGACGGAGCGGGCCAGGACCTGGATCAACCTCAGCAACAATTTCACGCCCCTTCGCGACGGCAGCTTCCTGTGGTGGTCGGAAAAGAGCGGCCATGGCCACCTATATCATGTGCGTGGCGATCGATGGACCGCGATCACCAGCGGCGCTTGGGAAGTGCGCGATGTCGTTGCCGTGAATGAGGCACAGGGTCTTGTCTATTTCACCGGCAACCGGGAAACGCCGCTGGAGCAGCAGCTTTATGTTGCCTCCCTCAATGGCAAGGGGACGCTTCGGCAACTGACCGCCAAGGGCTGGTGGAACGATGCGGTGATGGACGGCGCGGCGTCGCGTCTCATTATCTCGCGCAGCAACGCGGACCAGCCCAAGCAGGTCTATATCGCCGACGACAGCGGCAAGCAGCTTCGCTGGATATCGGAAAATGCGATCTCCGGCGACCATCCCTATGCGCCTTATCGGGCGAGCCATGCCCCTTCGCGTTTCGGCACGATCAAGGCGGTGGACGGGTCGACGCTCTACACCCGCATCATGACGCCGCCGCTGGAGCCGGGGAAGCGCTATCCCGTCTTCATGCTGCATTATGGCGGGCCCGGCGCGGGGAGGGTTGCGATCAATCAATGGGCGTCGCCCATCTACCAATATCTGGTCGGCCAGGGCTGGATCGTCTTCGCGATCGACAATCGGGGCACGCCCGATCGAGGCAAGGCGTTCGAGGACCAGATCTATCGCGCGATGGGCACGGTGGAGGTCGAGGATCAGTTGAAGGCGGTCGAATGGCTGAAGGCGCAGCCCTTTGTCGACGCGAAACGGATCGCGACCTATGGCTGGTCCTATGGCGGCTACATGTCGCTGAAGCTGCTGGAAAAGGCGCCGGGCGTCTTTGCCGCGGCGGTGGCGGGTGCGCCCGTCACGCGCTGGGAACTGTATGATACCCATTATACCGAGCGCTATCTGGGCCAGCCGCAGGACAAGCCGAGCGCCTATCCGGCTTCCGGCGCGATTGAGCAGGCGGATCGGATCAAGGACCCGCTGCTGCTGATCCACGGCATGTCGGACGACAATGTCGTGTTCGACAACAGCACCGCCCTGATGAGCCGCATGCAGGAAGCGGCCGTGCCGTTCGAGATGATGGTCTATCCGGGGCAGACCCATCGCGTCGGCGGGCCCGGCATCAGCGTCCATTTGTGGCACACGATCGAGGATTTCCTGGCGCGGCATGGCGCGGCGCCGGACGTGCCGCCCCAGTAGGAAAGCATGGCTTCATCGCGGCAAAGCCGCTTCATGCTGGACAATCGCGGCCATGGCGCTATGGGCGCACTTCCGCAATTTTGCATGGAGTGGAGTCTTTAGTCATGGGTTACAAGGTCGTCGTCGTTGGTGCCACGGGCAATGTGGGCCGCGAAATGCTGACCATTCTCGCCGAGCGCGAGTTCCCGATTGACGAG
>DATEJA010000385.1:0-6656 GCA_035278405.1 Sphingobium sp.
GACTGCGATTTCGACTGGACCGTGCTGCGCGACAATGTGCTGGCCGATGTCGACCGGCTGGAGGGGCTCTATGGCAATACGCTCGAAAGCCACAAGATCCGCCTGTTCAAGGAACGCGCGACGATCGTCGGCCCGCACAGCATCAGGCTCGCCAGCGGCCGCACCGTCACCGCCCGTCACATCCTCATCGCCACCGGCGCCTGGCCGATGATCCCCGACATAGAGGGCGCCGACCATGGCATCACCTCCAACGAAGTCTTCCACCTCGACCGCTGTCCCAAGCGGGTCGTGATCGCCGGCGGCGGCTATATCGCGCATGAGTTCGCGGGCATCTTCCACGAATTTGGCGCGCATGTGACGCTGGTGAACCGATCGGACCAGCTGCTGCGCGGCTATGACGCGCAGATCCGCGACCGCCTGCTCCAGATCAGCCTCGGCAAGGGCATCCACTTCCGCTTCAACGCCCCGCTCGATCGAGTGGAACGCCAGCACGACGGCAGCCTCACCGTCCATATCAAGGATGGCGACCCGCTCAGCTGCGACCTGCTGCTCTTCGCCACCGGCCGCCGGCCCAAGAGCGAGGGGCTCGGCCTGGAGCAGCTCGGCGTCGAGCTGGACGAAAAGGGCGCGATCAAGGTCGACGCCCACAACCGCACCAATGTCGAGAGCATCCATGCCGTGGGCGACGTCACCGACCGGGTCCAGCTGACCCCCGTCGCCATCCGCGAAGGCCATGCCTTTGCCGACACCGTCTTCGGCGGCAATCCCCGCACCGTCGACTATGGCTGCATCCCCTCGGCCGTCTTCAGCCATCCCCCCATCGCCGCCGTGGGTCTGACCGAGGCGGAGGCCCGCAACCAGCTCGGCGCGGTCAAAATCTACACCTCCGACTTCCGCGCCATGAAGAACGTCCTCGCCGGTCGCGACGAACGCGCGCTCTACAAGATGGTCGTCGACGCCGCCACCGACCGCGTCGTGGGCCTCCACATGATCGGCCCTGACGCGCCGGAAATATTGCAGGCGGCGGCGGTGGCGGTGAAGGCGGGCCTCACCAAACAGGCGTTCGACGACACGGTCGCGCTCCACCCCAGCATGGCGGAAGAACTGGTGCTGCTGAAATAAGGCGGGGAAAGTCGGCCCTCGCCAAACCAACCCACGCCTCCACCCACTCCGTTCGCGTCGAACCCAGTCGAGAAGCCAAAACCGTTCCCTACCGAAGGCCGGGGAGCAATGACAAGCGCGGCCCGCCCAATCCGGCCGGGGCTAATCCTCCGAAAGCAGAAACGCCGCGCACATCTTGCCCAGGTCCTGCTTCAATTCCACCCAATCGCCTTCCCACCCCGCGCCCGTCGCCGATCCAAAGCCCAGATAGCGCGCGATCGCCGCATAGATCACCCGATAGGCCGAATGGACCGCCCGTTCCGGATCGGCCTGCCGGATTTCCCCGCGATGGGTCAGCATCGCCGCCTGGACGCTGTCGGCGACCTCGGCATAGCTTTTCTTGCCCGCCGCCGCGACGATCGGGTCGCTGGTCGCGCGCAGCATCATCGGCCGCATCAGATCGGCATGGGCGCGCAGCGCGTCGGCAATCCCTTCGACCAGCAGCTTGACGAGGCCGCGCAGGTCCTTCGCCTGCGCCTCGGCCGCCGCCACCACGCGCAGCTGTTCGGCGTTCACCGACTCCAGCACGCGCGCCTGCACCGCGCGGATCAGATCGTCCTTGCTGTCGAAGCGGCAATAGATCGACCCGATCGACACCTTGCCGCGCTTGCCCACTTCCTGCAGCGTGAAATCGTCATTGCCCCGTTCGCGCAGCAGGTCTTCCGCCGCCGCGATCATGCGTTCGAAGGACGCCTGGCTACGCTGCTGCCGGGGGGCGCGGAGCGGCGTCGCGCGCATGGGTGAAGTCTCGTCGGTCACGTCTGATGTCCGTTCCAGCGCGGGACGCCTCTGTCAAGAAAAAGACTGCGCGCCGGAACCTGGGGTCCCGGCGCGACAGGCCTGCATCAGAAACGGAAGGCGACCCGTCCGCCATAGGTTCGCGGCGGCTGGAACTGATAGGTATTCACCCCCGACACGAAATTGCGCGCGGCATTGGCATAGACCCGCTCGTCGGTGAAGTTGCGCACGAACGCCTGCACCTCCAGCGGCCCGCCGACCCGGGGCACCCAGGTCAGCGACAGGTTGCCGGTCGCATAACGGTCCTGCCGCGTGTCGGCATCGTTGAACACGCTGTAATAATAGGCCGAGCTATATTTGCCGTCGATCCGCGGGCGCAGCGTCCCCTCGCCGATCGGGAACGTATATTCCAGACCCGCCGTCACCGACAGGCGCGGTGCGTTGGGCAGGCGGTTGCCGGAAATGTCGCGCGGCACGGCGGCGCCGTCCAGCACCAGCGGCAGATTGTCGTCGAAATTGGCGTGCAGATAGGTGCCGTTGACGTCGATCCGCAGCCCGCCCAGCAAGGCGATGACCTGCGCCTCGGCGCCGTAGATCTTGGCGCTGCCGATATTGAACACGCCCTGCCCGCCATTGACGACCGCGCTGGTCTGCGACGCCTGATAGCCCGAATATTTCTGGTAGAAGGCCGCCGCGTTGAATTGCAGCTTGTTGCCGAAGAAGCGGTTCTTGGTGCCGACTTCGAACGCGTCCAGATTTTCCGGGCCATAATCGACCGAAGGCGCGCTGCCGTTGGAATTGAACCCGCCCGACTTGTAGCCCGTGTCATATTTCGCATAGACCATGTTCTGCGGCGTCGGCGTCCAATCGAGGCCGACATGCCAGGTCGGCTTCTTCTGCCGCACCGAACCATTGCCGGGCGTGGTGATCAGGATCGGCGGGGCATGGCCCTGGCTGGCGACCTCCAGGTCCAGCACCGCCTGGCCGGTGCGGTCCTTCTTGTCCCAGGTATAGCGCGCGCCGGCCGACAGTTTCAGCGTATCGCCCAACTTGTAGGCGGCCTGGCCGAACACCGCGTCCGACTGGGTCTTCACATGATAGTCGAACTTGATGAGATAGCGCCCGGCATAGGGGCCCGACCGCTCGATCAGGCCGCTGTTGATGACATTCTTCTCGTCGAAATGGAAATAGCCGCCCTGGAAGGTGAAGGGCTGGTCCTGCGGCGTCGCGATCCGCACTTCATGGTTCCAGGTCTTGGGGCTTTCGCTCTGCACGAACTGCTGCAACAGCGTGCCGCCCAGCGAGGAGGCGTCGAGCGCATGATGCCATTTCTGGTCGTCATAGCCGCCCGCATAGGTCAGCGTCAGCCCCATGGGCAGCGCGTCATAGCTGAATTCCCAGCGGACCCGGTCGCCATTGATGCGGGTGGAGGTCGGCTGATAATTGGGGAAGCGCTTTTCGTCGACGATGGTGGGCACCTGCCCCAGCGCCGACTGCAGCGCCACGTCGCCCACATCGTCGATATCGTCATGCTGGTAGCTGATGAGGCCGCTGAAGCCTTCGAACGGCTGGAACGCGATCTGCGCGCGGCCCGACAGCGTCTTGTCGTCATCGCCCTCGCCATTGATGACGGTCAGCGTGCGATAGCCGTCATGGCGGCGCGAAACGCCCGAAAAGCGCAGCTGCACCTTGTCGTTGACCGGCACGTTGGCGCCCGCCTCGACATTGATCGTGTCGTAATTGCCGATCTCGATCGACCCATAGCCGCCCAGTTCCTGCGTCGGCTTCTGCGTGACGATGCTGATGAGGCCGCCGGTCGAATTGCGCCCGAACAGCGTCCCTTGCGGCCCTTTGAGCACCTCGACGCGGGCCAGGTCGTACATCGACGTGCCAATGGAAAAGCTGCGATTGGTGAAAAATCCGTCGCGCGCGATCGGCACCGACGGGTCGCCGATCTCGGTCACGTCGGTCGACGCGATGCCACGCACCGCGACATAGGCAGAGCCCGTGCTGCTCGTCACGTTGACGCTGGGGTCGATCGTCTGCAGCGTCTGGACGCTCGCGACGCCGGCCGCCGCCAGGTCGTTGCCGGTATAGACGGTCAGCGCCGTCGCGGTCTTCTGCGCGCTGCTCGCGACGCGGTTGGCGGTGACGACGATTTCGCCCAGCTCATTGGGCGGCGTGGTGGCGGCCGCGCTCTCCTGCGGCGCGGCCTGGCCCTGCGCGGCGGCAGCCTGCGCGGAACAGGCGAGCGCGACGGACGCGGTCGACAGGAATAGCGTGGAAATCGCGGTGCGCATCGGTTCCTCCCCGGAAATGCCTTCTCGCCCCTTGCTGGGGCGCTGCTTGTGTCGGGCCAGGTGCAGGCCGACCCGACAACCCATTTGCTATGGCGGATTTCAGAATAAATCAATATCGAAATTCTAGTTTCAACATTCTAGCCTGATCCGGAGCCCCAAAAAGGCCGCAACGCAATGTAAGAACGGCGATATTTCTGCACCCCTCCCGCCATCCCCGCGAAAGCGGGGGCTCGCCTCCCTCCTCCACGCCCGGACGGCTCGCCGGAGGGACTGCCGGCCCCTCCCAATCTCCCCAGCACGCACGCCCGAACCCTTGAGTCGCGAACGCCTCCCCCCGCTCCCGCAGCCGCCAGCGCGCTCGCCCTCAAAGGCGATTGACCTTCGCGCCAGACGCTATATAAGAACAGTAATTCTAATATTGATGAACGGAGGGGACCGCATGTTTCAGCGCGGCGTCAGCCTTTACAGCTTTCAGGAAGAACTGTTCCTCGGCCAGATGAGCGTCGAGGATGTCGTCGCCTTCGCCGCCTCGATCGGCGCGAAGGGCATCGAAATCCTGCCCGAACAGAATATGCCGGGCTTTCCCGACATCGACGACGCGACCGTCGACCGCTGGCTCGCGATGATGGACCGGCACGGCACCACGCTCACCTGCTACGACATGTTCCTCGACACCAAGCGGCGCAAGGACCGCCTGATGACCGATGACGAACAGGTCGACTCGATCGTCCGCGACCTGAAGCTCTGCCATCGCCTCGGCATCCGAAACATGCGCGTGCTCGTCTTCGTGCGCCCCGACATCCTCGAACGCTGCGTGCCCTTTGCCGAAAAATACGACATCCACATGGGCGTCGAAGTCCACGCCCCCTGGCATCTCGACCATGCCTGGATATTGCGCACGATCGAGGTCGCCGATCGCCTCGGCACGCAGCATCTGGGCATCCTGCCCGACATGGGCATCTTCATGAAACATTACCCGCCCGAATTCCGCGACCGCTTCCTGCGCCAGGGCGCCACGCCGGAAATCGCCCGGTTCATCATCGACCAGCATGAACAGAAGATCATGGCCGAATATACGATCTACGAAGTCGCGGTGAAGATGGGCGGGAACAAGGCGGACATCGCCATGGCCGAAACCCTGCGCCACGCCCCCTATTCCAACCCCAGGCGCATCCGCGACTTCATCCCCTATTTCCGCCACATCCAGGCGAAATTCTACGGCATGGCGGAAGACTGCACCGACCCGACGATCGCCTATGACGAGGTGATCCCCGAACTGATCGCCGGCGGCTGGAACGGCTATCTCTCCTCCGAATATGAAGGCAATCGCTGGGTGCAGGATGCCGGCCCGGTCGACAGCCGAGAGCAGGTCCGCCGCCAGCACGTCATGTTCCAGAACCTCGCCGCAAAGGGGTAAAGCCGATGTTCGACAAATATCTCATCCTCGAAGACAGCCTGCGCGCCACGCCCGACGGCTTCGCCTTCGACGCCCGCCTCGGCTATTATCGCGGCCTCGGCCTCTCGATGATCGAGGATCTCGCCGTCACCCTCGACGGCGAACCCCAGCCGCGCGCAACCGTCTTCTTCGAACAGCAGGGCAAGAGCTGGAGCCTCGACGCGATGGAAGAAGCCTATGACGACCGCTGGGAATTCGGCGCCGTCGCCACCATCCGCGTCACGCGCGCCGACGGCCTCGCACCGGGCGAACACAGCCTTGCCCTCAAGGAAAAGCTGCGCATCTCCTACCTCCCCTTCCCCCTCTTCGCCGAAGACAGCAAGACGCTGACCCTGGCCTGACCCGCCCTTCCATCATGCCAGGGCAGGGCGAAGCGAAGCCGGGCAATTCGCTCCCGCCCGTTCCCCGACAAAGGCCAGGGCCCAGCAACCAGGCTCGAACTGGACCCCGGCCTACGCCGGGGAACAGCCCGCTCGACGCCAACCGAACAAACTCTCATGCCCCGCCCCCACTCCCACGTCATCCCAGCGCAGGCTGGGATCTCAGGAGGCGGCGCACTCCATTCCCGGCACTCCCCCAACCCCCAACCTCCGTTCGTTTCGAGCGCAGTCGAGAAACCCGCTCCCCCCTTCTCGCCCACGCTCGAAACGAACGGCCGGAACCGATTGGCCAAGCCCTCTCCCGCAAACCACGGCTGCCCCATGGCCGGCAAAACCAACGCGAGCCCCGGCCTCCCGCCCCTCTCCCGAGACGCCAACCTGCGCTACCATAACGAACCACGCGCTCCTGCCTGCGCCAGAGCACAACCCCACTCCACCCCCACGTCATCCCAGCGAAGGCTGGGATCTCAGGAGGCGGCGCGCCGCGCCCTCCTCCTGAACATGTTCAGCTACTCCGGCCTTCGGCTCAGGCCGCATCGCTCCCCACGAGCCGTCTCCGAACGCGCGATCGATCCTGAACCAAATCCAGGATGACGAAGAAGAGTCTCCCCCCACCCCCAA
>DATEJA010000386.1:0-7419 GCA_035278405.1 Sphingobium sp.
TCCATCAGCCGGGCGATCACCCGCCGTTCGCCGTCGCGGAAATAGGCCTCGCCATAGCGTTCGAACATTTCGGTGATGGTCATGCCCGCCGCCTTCTCGATCTCCTCGTCGGCGTCGACGAAGCTGAGGCCCAGTCGCGCGGCGAGGCGACGGCCCACCGTCGATTTGCCCACGCCCATCATGCCTACAAGGACGATGGGCCCGCGCTTCAGATGCGAGGGCACGGATTTGCTGTTTCGCTGCATGACGAGGGGGGCTATACATCCCCCCGTCACGGAGGCAAATCGCAACTTTCCTCAACTTCCGGCTCGGCCGCACAAGGATCCATGAGAAGCAATCGTTCCTTCAGCACCTTCGACAGCAGCGCGCGCCGTCGCGGCAAGCGCCTGCCCATCATCCCCATCATTCTGATCGCGCTGCTGGTCGGGCTGATCGCCCTGCTCTGGTCGCGCGGGGGGGAACGTCCCCAGCAGCGTGTCGAGAAAGCGATTCCCGCCGAAAAGCTGGGCAAATAAAGACGATGCGGCAAGGCCGGGTGAATGTGACATGGGCGCTGGGTACGCTCGCCCTGGCGCTGGCGCTGCCTGTCGTCGCGCAGGAGGCGCCTGAATCCCTGCTGCCGCCCGGCTTTGGCGAGACGCCGGCGACGCCGACGCCCTCTTCCGCGCCACAGCCCGGAAAGCCGCCCGCTGGGCCCGCCACGCCCGCGCCGATGGTCCAGCCGCTGCCCGCCTCGCCATCGCCGGAGGCCGCGGTCTCGGACAATGGCACCGAAGCGGTGGCGGAGGCCGGTCTTTCCGAAGAGGAACTGGCCGCGCAAAAGGCCAAATATGACCTGCCCGAGGACGCGCATCGCTCGCTCGACCGGGTGGGACCGCTCACGCCCGACCGGCTCGGCTTCGCGCCCGATGCCTTCGGCGCCCAGCTTGGCCCCTTCCTCGCCACGCTGATGAAGGAAACCCACGCGCCGATCACCTCGCGCTGGGCGTCGATCCTGCTGCGGCGGGCGCTGTTGTCGGCAACCGATACGCCGCGCGGCATCAACGGCGCCGACTGGGTCGCCGAACGCGCCTGGCTGCTGCTGCGCATGGGGGAGGCGGACAGCGCCCGACTACTGGTGCAGAGCGTCGATTCCGACCAGTTCACCCCGCGCCTCTATGCCGTCGCGATGCAGACCTATCTGGCGACCGCCGACCCGGCGGGCCTGTGCCCGCTCTCGGCCGGCGCGCTGCGGACCAGCAAGGAGCCGGGCTGGGACATGACCCGCGCCATCTGTCCGGCGCTGTCGGGTGATCAGGGCTCGGCCAGCGGCGCGCTCAACCAGGCGCAGCGGCGCGGCGCGGTGCGCGGCATCGATTATAAGCTCGCCGAAAAGGTGGTCGGCACCGGCTTCAACGCCCGCCGCTCGGTCAAGATCGAATGGGATGCGGTCGATCATCTGACCGCCTGGCGCTTTGGCCTCGCGACCGCGCTCAATGTCGAGATCCCCGACGCCCTTTACGCGACCGCCGGCCAGCAGGTGCGGGCCTGGGAAGCGCGCGCGCCCGCGCTCACCGCGCTTCGCCGCCTGCCCGGTGCCGAAGCGGCGGCGCGGCTCGGCGTATTTTCCAACAAGGCGCTGGTCGGCTTCTACAGCCAACTGGGCGCCGACGCCGACCTGCCCGACGATGTCGCCGACCGGATCGACGCGCTGCGCACCGCCTATGCCGGCGCGGCGGCGGCCGACCGGGTGCAGGCGATGCACACGCTCTGGCGCGACAATAGCCGGCCCGATTATGTCGGGCTGGTCGCAACCGCTCGCGCCGCGGCCGCGCTGCCGCCCGAGCCCGTGGAGGCGCGCGACGCCGCCAATCTGGTGGCGGCGATGCTGACGGCTGGCTATGACCGCAGCGCCGCCCGCTGGAGCGGGATCGCGCGCCAGGCGGAGGGTGACGGCTCCGGCGACCTCTGGGCGTTGCTCGCGGTCGGCGCGCCGAGCCCCGTGGTGGACATCAGCAAGGGGCGGGTGTCCTCCTATATCCAGGACGCCGGCGGGCCGAAGGGGCAGATGCTGCTCGCCGCGCTGGCCGGACTCGCCCGCCTCAACGGGCAGGACAGCGCGTCGCTGGCGCAGGACAATGGCCTCAACCTCGCCGCCAACAGCCGCTGGGCGCGCGCGATCGCTCAGGCGGCGACGCGGGGCGAGAAGGCGACCGTCGCTCTACTGGCCGCCGTCGGCATGCAGTCGCCCGAATGGACCCGGCTGCCCCCGGCGCATCTCTATCATATCGTCGCCGCGCTGCACCGCGTCGGGCTCGACCCCGAGGCGCGGATGGTCGCGGCGGAGGCGATCACCCGGATCTGAATGATGGGAGAGGACAGCGCACTCATCGACCGCTTTCTGGAGATGATGGCGGCGGAAAGGGGCGCGTCGCGCAACACGCTTCTGGCCTATCGCGCCGATCTTCTGGGCGCGGCCGAAGCGATGGGCGGCCTGTCCGCCGCGACCCGGGCCGCGATCGAAAAGCTGTGGGAAGCCTGGGCGGAACTGGCCGCCTCTTCCGTGGCGCGCAAGGCGTCGGCCCTGCGCGCCTTCTACGGCTTTCTGGAGGAGGAGGGGCTGCGCGCCGACAATCCCTCCGCAGCCTTGCCGCGTCCCGCCACCAGGCGGCCGCTGCCCAAGATCCTCTCCACCGCCGAAGTCGATTCGCTCTTCGCCCTCATCGAAGCGAAGCTGGCCGTCGCGCATCCCGCGCCGCTCGACCTGCGGCTCTCGGCGCTCATCGAATTGCTCTACGGCTCGGGCCTGCGCGCGACCGAGCTTGTCTCGCTGCCCCGCCGCGCCCTGGCCGCCGATCGGCCTTTCCTGATTCTCAAGGGCAAGGGCGCGCGCGAGCGGCTGGTGCCGATTTCCGATCGCGCCCGCGCGGCGGTGTCCGCCTGGCTCGCCCATGTGCCCGGCGACAGCCCCTGGCTCTTCCCCTCGGGCAAGAGCCATGTGAGCCGCATCCGCCTCTATCAGATGGTGAAGGCGCTCGCCGCCGCCGCCGGCATCGCGCCGCAACGGGTCAGCCCCCATGTGCTACGCCACGCCTTCGCCACCCATCTGCTGGAAGGCGGCGCGGATCTGCGCGCGCTGCAATCGATGCTGGGCCATGCCGATATCGGGACGACGCAAATCTACACCCATGTCGACAGCCGGCGGCTGGTCGAACTGGTCAACAGCCGCCATCCGCTTGCCAATATGACACATCGGCGCGTTGACGGCGAAGCGTCAGCGCCCTAACGCCCTCGCCATGGTCAGCTTTCTGGAATTCGAAAAGCCCATCGCCGAAATGGAAGCGCGCGTCATCGAACTGCGCGCGACCGCCAGTGCCGGCGATATCGACATCAGCGGCGAGATCGACAAGCTCGAACAGCGCGCGTCCAAGATGCTGGTGGACAGCTATGCCAAGCTGACGCCCTGGCAGAAGACGCAGGTCGCGCGCCACCCCGACCGCCCGCATTTCAAGGATTATGTCGCGGGCATGTTCGACAATTTCATGCCCCTGGCCGGCGACCGCGCCTTTTCGGATGACCAGGCGATCATCGGCGGCTTCGCCACGCTGGGCGAGCGGCGGGTGATGGTGATCGGCCATGAAAAGGGCGACGATACCGCCAGCCGGGTGCGTCACAATTTCGGCATGGCCAAGCCCGAAGGCTATCGCAAGGCGATCCGCCTGATGCAGTTGGCCGACCGTTTCGGCCTGCCGGTGGTGACGCTGGTCGACACGTCCGGCGCTTTCCCCGGCGTCCAGGCCGAAGAACGCGGCCAGGCCGAAGCGATCGCCCGCTCGACCGAACAATGCCTGGCGCTGGGCGTGCCGATGGTCGCCGCCGTGGTCGGCGAGGGCGGATCCGGCGGCGCGGTGGCGTTGGCCGCCGCCAATCGCGTGCTCATGTTCGAACATGCCGTCTATTCGGTGATCTCGCCCGAAGGTTGCGCCTCCATCCTCTGGCGCACCGCCGACCGGGCGAGCGACGCTGCCACCGCGATGCAGGTCACGGCCCAGCATCTGAAGGCGCTCGGCGTCATCGACCGGATCGTGCCCGAGCCCACCGGCGGCGCGCATCGCGAGCCGGTGCAGGCGATCGCCAATCTCGGCGCGGCGATCGGCGAGGAGCTGGACGCGCTCGTCGGCATGAGCCCGCAGGATCTGCGCACCGACCGGGCCGACAAGTTCCTCGCGATCGGCGCCTGATCTCCGCCGCGTTCTGTCTTCGGCCCATCGTCGCCCCGGGCTTGACCCGGGGGCCCCGGATCTAATCCGGGGAGACCGAGCAGAGCGTCTGCCCCCCAACCCGCGCGGCGTCCATCCTGTACGATGTCGGAACAGGGCTTCCCCTCGCTCGTTACGTCAGGGTAACAGCATCATGTGGGAGGTCGCGTGAAACGGATATTCAGCGTCGCATGCGCGGGCGCAGCGCTTGCCGCCGCTTTGGCGGCGCCCTCGGTCATCGGGCAGCAACGGGCGATCCGCACCGTCTCCTCCATCAGTGCCCAGGACAAGGCGAGCGGCGCCAAGCAGCACCCGCAGCTCCTCAATGAATTTGGCGGCGCCTATGCGGGACCGCAGGCCAAATATGTCGAAACGGTGGGACGGCGCATCGCCGTCCAGTCCGGCCTGTCCAATGCCCAAGGCGACTTCACCGTCACCTTGCTCAACTCGCCGGTGAACAACGCCTTCGCGATCCCCGGCGGCTATGTCTATGTGACGCGCCAGCTGACGGCGCTGATGAATGACGAGGCGGAACTGGCCGGCGTGCTGGGGCATGAGATCGGCCATGTCGCCGCCCAGCACGGCCAGCGTCGGCAGCAGGCGGCGCAGCGCAACGCCATCGGCGGCACGCTGCTGCAGGTGCTGACCGGCGCGCTGCTGGGTGATTCGGCGCTGGGCGGCCTGCTGCAGAAGGGGATCGGCACCGGCAGCCAGCTGCTCACCCTCAAATTCTCGCGCAGCCAGGAATATGAGGCCGATGACCTCGGCATCCGCTATCTCGCCTCGGCCGGCTATGATCCCAGGGCGCTCTCCACCATGCTCGCCTCGCTGGCGGCGCAGAGCAGCCTCGATGCGCGGGTCAGCGGCAATGCGCGCTCGCTGCCCGAATGGGCCAGCACTCATCCCGATCCGGGCTCGCGCGTCGATCGCGCCGCGCGCAACGCCGCAGCGACCAGGTCCATGTCGACGACGCGCAACCGTGACGCCTTCCTGACCGCGCTCGACGGCACGCTCTATGGCGATGATCCCAGGCAGGGCGTCATCGAAGGCGCGCGCTTCCGCCATCCCGACCTGCGTCTCGCCTTCACCGCGCCGTCGGGCTTCGGCATGGAAAATGCCGCCGACGCCGTTTCCGTGACCGGATCGGGCGGCCAGGCGCAGTTCGGTGGCGGCAGCTATTCGGGTGATCTTGCCAGCTATATCAACGGCGTCTTCGCCAAGCTGGGCGGTGGCGGCAGCGTGCCGGCGGGCGAGGTAAGCCGGACCAGCGTCAACGGACTGCCCGCCGCCTGGCGCACGATCCGTGCCAGCACCCAGTCGACACAGGTCGACGCGACCGTCTTTGCCTATGATTTCGGCGGCGGAAAGGCCTATCATTTCCTGCTGCTGACGCCGGCGGGGCAGGGCATCGGCCCCTTCGCGCCTATGGTGCAGTCGCTCCAGCGTCTCTCCGCCCAGGACGCGGCCGCCATCAAGCCGCGCCGCGTCAGCGTCATCACGGTCAAGGCCGGCGACACGGTCCAGTCGCTCAGCCGCCGCATGGCCTATCCCGATTATCAGCTGGACCGTTTCCTGACGATCAACGCGCTCACCGCGCAGAGCGTGCTGCGCCCGGGACAGCGGGTGAAGATCATCATCTGACGGGCGCCGCACAACGGGCGCACGAAAAAAGGCGGCGGAATTGCTTCCGCCGCCTGATTTTTCGCAATGGCGTCGAGCTTACTTCAGGTTGCCCGAGACATTGTTGAAGGTGTTGCCGAGCTTGCCGCCCAGGCTGGTCATCGCGCCGATGGCGGCGACGGCGATCAGAGCCGCGATCAGGCCGTATTCGATGGCGGTCGCGCCCTTTTCGTTCTTCAGCATCTTGCGGATATACTGCATGTCTAGTCTCCTTGACGATATTCCCGTTAAACTACCCGGCCGCCCCGCTAGAATAGGTCAGCTATGGTCGGTTTATATGGATCAGGTTGATAAAGTTTTAATGCGGCGAAAGCGGTGTCAGATATTGATGGTTAATGCGCGAGAACTTCTGTCGCGACATTGTTCCACATGCCGTTGGTCTTCGTTGCCACGTTGGACAGCGCGCCGATCATGGCAAGACAGACCAGGGCCAGGATCAGGCCATATTCGACCGCGGTCGCGCCCCGTTCGCATTGCGTCAGGCCCCGACGGGCAAGCATTTCGATCACCGCGCGCATGCCACTTCCTGTTTGTTGCAGACAGTCCCGGATGACCTTGTAAAAGAGCCAGAGTTAACAAACCCCTTTTAACGGACCGATATGACGACGATTTCTCCCCTGCTGGTGGTGGCCGCTGCGCTGGTCGATGCCGATGGCCGCGTGCTGCTGCAGCAGCGTCCGCCGGGCAAGGCGATGGCGGGCCTGTGGGAATTTCCCGGCGGCAAGGTGGAGGCGCACGAAACGCCCGAAGCCGCGCTGATCCGCGAACTGGAGGAGGAATTGGGCATCCGCACCCATGCCAGCTGCCTTGCGCCCGCCTCCTTCGCGAGCGAGTCGCTGGGCGACCGGCACCTGCTGCTGCTGCTCTATGTCTGCCGTAAATGGCAGGGCCTGCCCGAAGCGCGGCACGCGACCGCGCTGCAATGGGCGCGGCCGGCGCAGATGTATGCGCTGCCCATGCCGCCGGCGGACCTGCCGCTCATCGGCCTGCTGGATTCGCTGATCTGAAGGGGAAGGGTAAGGGTAAGGGGGCGAGCCGCCGGATGGGTCGCCCCGCTGAACCCGCTTATTCTTCGGCTGCCTTGCTCTGCAGCTGGATATAATTCTGGATGCCCATGCGCTCGATCATCTCGAACTGGGTTTCCAGGGTATCGATATGCTCTTCCTCGCTTTCGAGGATGGTCTGAAACAGGTCGCGGCTGACGAAGTCGCGCACCGATTCGCAATGGGCGATCGCGTCCTTCAGCACCGGCAGCGCCTCATATTCCAGGTCCAGGTCCGCCTTCAGCACTTCCTCGACCGTCTCGCCGATCTTGAGGCGTCCGAGCAGCTGGAAATTGGGCAGGCCGTCGAGGAAGAGGATGCGCTCCGCCAGCTTGTCGGCGTGCTTCATCTCGTCGATCGATTCCTCATATTCGAACTTGGCGAGCTTCTCGACGCCCCAATGGTCCAGCATGCGATAGTGCAGGAAATATTGGTTGATCGCGGTCAGCTCATTCTTG
>DATEJA010000387.1:0-6178 GCA_035278405.1 Sphingobium sp.
GTCTCCGACATCATGGCCGTCCGCGAAACCGCGCCGCACATGGCCAGCGCCTTTGCCGAACATGCCCGCGCTTTCCTGGAGGTGCAGAATGGCTGCGACCATCGCTGCACCTTCTGCATCATTCCCTATGGCCGGGGAAACAGCCGCTCCGTCCCCGCCGGCGCGGTGATCGACAAGGCGAAGCAGCTGGTCGACGCGGGCTATCGGGAAATCGTCCTCACCGGCGTCGATGTCACCAGCTACGGCCCCGACCTTCCCGGCGCGCCCTCGCTCGGCTTGCTGATCGAACGCATCCTGAGGGCGGTGCCCGATCTGCCGCGCCTGCGGCTGTCCTCCATCGACAGCGTGGAGATCGACGATCGCCTCTTCGCCCTCATCGCGCACGAACCGCGCCTGATGCCGCATCTACATCTGTCGCTGCAGGCCGGGGACGACATGATCCTCAAGCGCATGAAGCGGCGCCACAGCCGCGCCGACGCCTGCCGGGTCGTGGAGAGGCTGAAGAGCGCACGTCCCGACCTCAGCATCGGCGCCGACATCATCGCCGGCTTCCCGACCGAGGATGAGGCGATGTTCGAAAACAGTCTGCAACTGGTGCAGGATTGCGCGATCGTGCACGGCCACGTCTTCCCCTATTCGCCGCGCGCCGGCACCCCCGCCGCCCGCATGCCCCAAGTCGACCGCGCGACGATCAAGGCCCGCGCGGCCCGGCTCCGCGCCGCCTGCGAAGCGCAGCGACAGGGCTGGCTGGAGGGATTGATCGGCTCTGCCCAATCCGTGCTGGTGGAACGCAACGGAACCTCCGGCCATGCGGAGAATTTCGCGCCGGTGCGCTTCACTCGCCCCCAGTCCCCCTCTTCGATCGTCCGCGCGACCATCACGGGCCTTGAGAATGGCGCGCTGATCGCGCAAGAGGCGGCGTGACAGGGATTGTCATCCCCGCGAAGGCGGGGATTCATCTCCGGCGCAAGCACTTGTGGATATGGTGGGAGGTGGATTCCCGCCTTCGCGGGAATGACGGTGTTAACTGATGGCTGAAACATCCTGGCGCGACCGGCTCTTCGGCGGCTTGAAGCGCACCTCCGACAAGCTCGGGGAAAATCTCACCGGCCTCTTCACCAAGGCCGCGCTCGACGAGCAGACGCTGGACGAGATCGAGGAAGCGCTGATCGTCAGCGACCTGGGTCCCGCCATGGCGGCGCGGGTGCGCGATCGCCTGGCCGAAGGACGCTTCAACAAGGAGCTGACCGAGGAATATCTGCGCGAGATCATCGCGGAAGAGATCGAGAAGGTGCTGGCCCCCGTAGCTCGCCCGCTTGAGATCGAAGCCTTCCCGCGCCCCCAGGTGATCCTGGTGATCGGCGTCAACGGATCGGGCAAGACCACCACCATCGCCAAGCTCGCCAACCTGTTCCTGGAGCAGGATTATGGCGTGATGCTGGCGGCGGGCGACACGTTCCGCGCGGCGGCCATCGGTCAGCTCAAGGTCTGGGCCGATCGGCTGGGCGTGCCGATCGTCGCGGGCAAGGAAGGCGGCGACGCGGCCGGCATCGTGTTCGATGCGGTCAAGCAGGCGACCGCGACCGGCATCGACGTGCTGATCGTCGACACGGCCGGCCGCCTGCAGAACAAGAGCGAGCTGATGGACGAACTCGCCAAGATCCGCCGCGTCCTCGGCCGGCTCAACCCCGCCGCGCCGCACGATGTCGTGCTGGTGCTGGATGCGACCACCGGCCAGAACGCGCTCAACCAGATCGAGGTGTTCAAGGAATTCGCGCAGGTGACGGGCCTCGTCATGACCAAGCTGGACGGCACCGCGCGCGGCGGCGTGCTGGTCGCGGCGGCGGACCGATACCGCCTGCCCATCCACGCGATCGGCGTCGGCGAGAAGATCGAGGACCTGCGCCCCTTCGACCCGGGCGACATGGCCCGGGCCATCGCGGGGACGGCCTATGCGCGGTGAGCGTCATTGCCACCTTCCACAGCCCTTTACCATCATGCCCGCGAAGGCGGGGATCCATCTCCCCACCTTGCGCCAGGGGATGAGGCAGGAGATGGATTCCCGCCTGCGCGGGAATGACGAAGGATAATTTATGCCGGAACCCAAGCCCGCCCCCAAATCCCCCCACGGCGGCAGCCTCAGCCTGGCGCTCGACTTCGGTCCGCTGCTGGTCTTCTTCCTGACCTACAAGGGCGCCGGCTGGCTCTGGGGCGCGAACAACCCGATCACCGCCATGACCTTCGGCACCGCGGCCTTCATGGCGGCGATCGTGCTGGCGGTCATCATTTCCAAGATCAAGCTCGGCCGCATATCGCCGATGCTGTGGCTATCGGCGCTGCTGATCCTGTTTTTCGGCGGCCTCACCATCTATTTTCACGATCAGCGCTTCATCCAGCTCAAGCCGACGATCATCTACAGCTTCTTCGCGATCATGCTGTTCGGCGGGCTGGTGCGCGGCAAGGCGCTGCTCAAATATCTGCTGCAGGCTGCCTATGACGGCCTGACCGAGGAAGGCTGGCGCAAGCTGTCGCGCAACTGGGGCTTCTTCTTCGCCGCCATGGCCATCGCCAATGAAGCGATGCGCCGATCGATGAGCTTCGACAGCTGGCTGGCGGTCAAGGTGTGGGGCGTGACGATCGTGTCGGTGCTCTTCGCCGCCGCCAACATCCCGATGCTGATGCGCCACGGCCTGATGCTGGGCGACAAGCTGGACAGCGACGAACTGGGCGAAACCACCCCGCCCCAGGGCTGAAGGGGGCGCCGCCTGTGAGCAGCGCCCCTTCCCTCTCGCCGATCAGCCGCCGTTGAAGTTGATCATGCAATAGAGCATCGCCAGCGACAGCAGCGTGTTGGTGCGCGAAAAGATCATCGCCGTGGTCGCCGCCTTGGCCTTCTCCGCATCTTCCGCCGGCACCAGGCCCAGCGCCTTCTTCTGGTTCGGCCAGATCACGAACCAGACGTTGAACGCCATGATGAGCGCCAGCCACATGCCGATGCCGATCAGCCGATGCACCGGGTCGAGCGTCAGAGCCTGAACCAGATAATCGCTGCGCCAGGCGATGATGAGCCCGGTCAGCACGGTCAGAGCCGCTCCCCAGCGAAAGAAGAACAGAGCCGATGGCGCGATATATTTGGACACGCCCGGCTTCAGTTCGGCGGGCACCTTCGGCATCGTCGGGATCTGCACGAAGTTGAAATAATAGAGCAGGCCGATCCAGGTAATGCCGAAGAACAGGTGCAGCCAGCGCAGCACCGCCTGCTCTTCCGTCGTATTGGCAGGCACGGCGAAGATGACGACCAGCGCCAGAACAAGCGCGGCCAACAGCACAAGATGCAAATTGCCGAAGAATTTTGCCATTGATCCTTCCCCCATTTTCGGCCGCCGCTTGCGGGCGACCTGACCGGCGATGCTAGGTCATCGGTTCGCCGCTGTCACATGGATAATTCCGCGTGGCTGAAAGAAAATATCATATTTTCCGCAGCGCAATAAGGCTGCTAGGGGCACGGAGCCTTCCGGTCGCCCCATCGTTGTGCGGCCATCCATTCCAGAACCCGAGGAGTTCCGACATGGCCTTTGTTCTTCCCGACCTTCCCTATACCAAGGACGCCTTCGGCGACATTCTTTCGTCCGAAACCTTCGACTATCATCATGGCAAGCATCACAATGCCTATGTGGTGAAGGCCAATGAACTGGTCGCCGCCGACCCCGCCCTGCAGGGCAAGTCGCTGGTCGAACTGATCAAGACGGCCAAGGGCGGCCTCTTCAACCAGGTTGGCCAGATCTGGAACCACACATTCTACTGGCAGTCGCTCTCGCCGACCAAGACCGCCCCTTCGGGCGACCTGCTCGCGAAGATCGAAGAGGCCTTCGGTTCGGTCGACGCCCTCGTCGAAAAGCTCAAGGCCGAGGCGGTGGGCCATTTCGCCAGCGGCTGGGCCGCGCTGATCCTGAAGGACGGCAAGCTGGAAGTGACCAGCTATCATGACGCCGACACGCCGGTCGCGCATGAAGGCCATCTGCCGCTGCTGATCGTCGATGTGTGGGAACATGCCTATTATATCGACTATCGCAACGCCCGCCCCAACTATGCCGACCGCATCCTCAAGGACGCGATCAACTGGGATTTCGCCGCGCTGAACCTGGATGGCCAGGGCGTCAGCCGCGCCGACCAGCCGGCCTGATCCGGAACGCCGTCCGCCGCCGCTCCAAGCCGGCGGCGGACGGCGCCCTTCCTGCACCGATACCCCTAGGGCAGGCCGGCCTTTTCGGCCGTCCACAACTGTTTCTTAACTCCACGCCCGGACAATCGTCGGGGAAGTGGATTGAGACTATGGATCTGGATCAATTGCAGCGGCAGCATGACGAGCTTCAGCTGCTCGCCGATCGGTTCCACCGGGCGATCTTGGATGATAGCGATCCGCAGCCGCTGGGGACGCTGCGCTGGCAGTTCGCCCGGCAGCTGCTGGCCCATCTCGCGCTGGAAGACCGCTTCTTCTATCCCGCCATGCAGCGGCAGCCCCATGAAGGGCTGCGCACCACCGCAGGCCGGCTCCAACAGGAAATGGCGCCCATCGCCGAGGAATTTTCCAACTATGTCGCGCGGTGGAGCGACGACCGGATCGCGCGCGAATGGGCCGGCTTCTGCCACGAAAGCCGCGAGATGCTGAGCGCCATATTGCAACGCATGGCCAAGGAGGAGCGGCTGCTGATGCCGCTGCTGGTCGAGGCCGGACTGAATCCCCCGCGGATCAGCCGCGTCGCGTAAGCGGCAGGTCCAGCGTCCGGCCCAACTCGTCCAGATCGGCGCCCGGTCGCACCAACAGCCATTCGCGCGCCTGCGCGCCATTGACGACCGTCACCGCGCCCTGCGGACAGACGCCCAGGCAGTTCACCTCTATAATGCCCGCCGCAGCCTTGCGCCCCTTCTTCAAGGACAGGTGCGCGCGCAGCGCCTTGGCCAGCCGCTCGTCGCCATCGGGCCCAAAGCCTCCGTCCAGCTTCTTCGAACATTTGCGGCAGACAAGGATCGCCGACTGCCAGTTGGACCGGACATGATCCTTCAATCGGCGGCCTCACGCGGGCGCCAGCTGCGGCGCTCCTCGGCCGCGCGCAGCACTTCATAGGCGGCCTGGATGGTGTGGAAGCGGACCGCCGCATCGGCATCGCCCGGCTTCACATCGGGGTGATTTTCCTTGGCGAGCCGGCGCCAGCTCTTCTTCACCGCCTCGAAATCGGCGTCGTCCTCCAGCTCCAGCGCCTTGAGCGCATGCAGTTCATCGCGCGATCGGCTGCCGTCGCCCGGCCCGCCCCAGCCATGATAGCCGCTGCTCTGATAGCCGCCCGCATCCCGCCGCTCGGCCCGCTCGCGCTGCTCCCGCTCCTCCTGGTCCAGGCCCTGAAAATAGTCCCAGTTGCGATTATATTCGGCCGCGTGGTCGGAACAGAAATACCAGCGCTCGCGGCTGTTGGGCGATTTGGGCGCGGGGCAGTCCCCCGGCCGGTCACAGCCATGGCGGTCGCACAGGCGCACCTTTTGCGCCTCACGCGATGCGCCGTAACTGCGCCAGCGGGGAAAGCCCCAGTCATTTGATCGGCTGCTTCGTGCCATGGGTCCAAATTAGGCAAGCCGCAGGCGGAACGCCACCCCCGGCGGGTTGAAATTCGGTGCGATCCACGCTCCCACATCATGGACCATGTGCGCCTGCGAAGGCAGGAGCCCAGCTCTGACAGCGGGACTGGGGTCCTGCCTTCGCAGGCGCACCCTTGGAATTTTATCGCCAGAGGGCCTGTAAGCCGGGTTCTGTCCACCCCGTTTCCGGGGATGGGCGACCATTCCTCTAGGGGACGGATCGCTCCGTCCCTCCAGCAACCAACCCGGGCGGTCTCGGTCGAAACAGACCTAGCAGTCAAGCTGCGCGCCGCCCCTATTCGGTCTTGCTCCCGGTGGGGTTTACCGTGCCGCCTGCCGTTGCCGGAGGCGCGGTGCGCTCTTACCGCACCCTTTCAATTTCGCTGGGCCTAAGCCTTAGCGACCTGCTTTCTGTTGCACTGTCCCTTGGATCACTCCAGCCGGCCGTTAGCCGGCACCGTCATTTCGTGGAGCCCGGACTTTCCTCGCCGTGGAAGTTACCCGCCACGCCGCGGCCGCCCGGCCCTCTGGCAGAGGCGCCTATACA
>DATEJA010000388.1:0-6518 GCA_035278405.1 Sphingobium sp.
CTCTCCGGCAATCTCGCGCCCGAAGGCTGCATCGTGAAGACGGCCGGCGTCGATGAGAGCATCCTCGTCTTCCACGGCACGGCGCGCGTCTATGAAAGCCAGGACGCGGCCGTGGCCGGCATCCTCGGCAATGAAGTCAAGGAAGGCGACGTGGTCGTCATCCGCTATGAAGGGCCCAAGGGCGGGCCGGGCATGCAGGAAATGCTCTACCCGACCAGCTATCTGAAGTCGAAGGGCCTGGGCAAGGCATGCGCGCTCATCACTGACGGGCGCTTTTCCGGCGGCACGTCGGGTCTGTCGATCGGCCACGTCTCGCCCGAGGCGGCCGAAGGCGGCCTGATCGCGCTGGTCAAGACCGGCGATCCCATCGTCATCGACATTCCCGCCCGCGTCATCAAGGTCGATCTGGATGATGCCGAACTGGCCGCCCGGCGCGCGGAAATGGAGGCGCGGGGGCCTGATGCGTGGAAGCCATTCGGCCGCAAGCGCGAAGTGTCGGCCGCCCTACGCGCCTATGCCGCGATGACGACCAACGCCGCCCGGGGCGCCGTCCGCGACGTCAGCCAGATCGAACGCGGCTAGAATCCTCGTTCCCCGGCCAAGGCCGGGGAACAGCGCATTTCGACACCTCAAAGGGTGCCGCTTGCCTCTTCTGTCACAAGCGCCATTTCCGCGATCATGCGCTCGCGCAGCACGAATTTTTGCACCTTGCCCGTCACGGTGAGCGGAAACTCATCGACGAAGCGGATGAACTTGGGGACCTTGTAATGCGCCATGCCGCCCCGGCAGAAGCCACGAATATCGTCTTCGCAACAGGCGACATCCGGCTTTCTGATGATGAGGGCGATCAGTTCCTCGCCATATTTCGCGTCCGGCACACCGATGACCTGGACGTCCTCGACACCGGGATGCCCGTATAGAAATTCCTCGATCTCCCGAGGATAGATATTTTCGCCGCCCCGGATGACCATGTCCTTGATGCGCCCGACGATGCTGCAAAAACCATCCTCGTCGATGACGCCCAGGTCCCCCGTGCGCATCCAGCCATTGGTGAGGACCTCCGCGGTGCGGTCGGGCTCGTCCCAATAGCCGATCATCACCGAATAGCCCCGCGTGCAAAGCTCGCCCGGCGTTCCGCGCGGCACGATGTGCCCTTCGCCATCGATCACCTTGGCTTCCAGATGCGGATGGATCCGGCCGACCGTCGTCACCCGCCTTTCTACCGAATCCTGGATGCTGGACTGGAAACTCACAGGCGAAGTTTCGGTCATCCCATAGGCGATCGTCACCTGCGACATATGCATCTCCGCGATCACGCGGCGCATGATCGCGATGGGACAGGGTGATCCCGCCATGATGCCGGTGCGAAGCGAGCCCAGGTCGAACGATCCGAAATCCGGGTGATCGAGCGTGGCGATGAACATGGTGGGGACGCCATATAAGGCATCGCATTTCTCGGCCTGCACGGTTTCCAGCACCGCTCCGGGCTCGAAGCCTTCGCTCGGATAGATCATGGCGCTTCCATGGGTAACGCAGGCGAGATTGCCCATCACCATGCCAAAGCAATGATAAAGCGGCACGGGGATGCAGACGCGGTCCCCCGCCTTCAGCCCGATCGCCTCCCCTACGAAAAAGCCGTTGTTGAGGATATTATGATGACTGAGCGTCGCGCCTTTCGGGAAGCCTGTCGTCCCGCTCGTGAACTGGATATTGACGGCATCGTCGAAGTTCAGGCCCCGCTCGATCTCATCCAGCAGATCGCGGTTCGTCGAATGGGCAAGGAGAGCGGAGAAAGCAAGGCAGCCGGGATGAACATCCTCCCCCAGCGAGACGACAAGACGCAGATCGGGCAAGCGCGCGGACTGGAGATCCCCGACAACAGACTGGACAAGCTCGGGCGCAAGGCTGCCCAGCATGTCGAGATATTGGCTGCTCTTGTAGGAAATGGCGGTGACCAGCGCCTTGCACTGGACTCGTTTCAGCACATATTCCAATTCGGCAGCGCGATAGGCCGGATTGATATTGACGAGGACCAGGCCCGCCTTGGCCGAGGCGAACTGGATGATGACCCATTCAGCACAATTATGGGACCAGATGCCGATCCGGTCGCCCGGTTTCAGCCCGGCGGCCAGTAGAGCCGATGCCACCGCGTCGACGCGCTCGCCCAGTTCGCGGTAGGACCAGCGCACATTCTGATGGCGCACGACGAGCGCCAGTTCGTCACCATGCGCATCGCACGCCGCATCAAAATAGCTGCCGATGGTTTGGCCGATAAGGGGCTGAGCGCTGGTGCCGCTCACATAGGAATCTCTAGCCAATGTCCGCGCCTTTCGCTCTGTCGATCAAGGGGCATGATAGCTTATGCAAAAAGCAGGCTGTTCTAGCAATCCAGGGCGCTCGCCAAAATATTGAAATCCGACGCGACCAGATCCCAGTCGCTGTCGCTTTGAAGATCGGTCGTTTGTTCAGGACCATATTCTGTCGGACGCGGTACGAAAATGGTGCGCATCCCCACCGATCGCGCCGCATGGAGATCATCATTATGCGCCGCCACCAACGCCACCTGCGACGGTTCGAGCTGCAGGGCTTCTGCAGCGGCGAGATAGGTCCGCGGCATCGGCTTGTAGGTTCGGCTGATGTCGGCGCCCAGGATCGCATCCCATGGTAGCCCCGCATGGCGGGCCAATCGCGTCATGAGAGCTATGCTTCCGTTGGAAATCGGCGCCAATATATATTTGGCCTTTAGGCGCCTCAGTCCGCCCGGAACATCCGGCCATGGCGATAGCTGTTCCCAAAGACGGGCAAAAGCCTTGCGATCCACATTCCCATTCGCATGGCGCGACAGACCGAAACTCGACAGCAGATCCTCGAGCATTTCGGCATGCAATATATCCAGCGGCACATAGTCGCGCGCGCCTGTCCGGCATGGCTCCATCGCCGGCTGATACAGGGAACGCCATCGGTCTGCGAACTCATATGGGTCGACCGAAGAGAGGCCGCACTCCGCCAGGAATGGCCTTGCGGACCGGGCGATGCTTGATCGCCAGTCGACGACAGTCCCGAATACATCGAAGCCCAAAGCTTTTATTTCAGCCATGCGAGATCCGCTCCCCTTCCTGGTCCAGTTGTCTTGCGGCGAATTCTCGCAGAGCGGAACCGACGAGGTCCCGGCCAAGGCCAAGCCCGTGAACAGTCGAAACATGGTTGTGACCCGCGAACCAATGCAGTTCGGGAGGCCGGCCATCTGCCGCATTGAGCGCGGCGGCAAAATCGAAGGTCTGATCGGCGATCTGCGCGGGGTCGAGTTCCGCGACGCTGAGCAGCAGAGGCGGATGGCCGGCATGCACATGCGAGGCGGGCGAACGATCCGGCCAAAGGGCCGTCTCCTCTCCCAGATACAGGCGCGGACCGGGCAGGATCGGCTCCTTGCCACGATAGAAGCCGCTCAGCAGGGCGACCGCCCGAACCGACCTGTCCGAACAGCCGCCCCAGCGTGGATCAAAAAGATAGCCGGCCACATGCGCGGCACCGGCCGATTGGCCGATGAGGACGACCCGTTGTGGATCGCCGCCATATTCGGCCGCACCATGCCGGATCCAGTCCATCATGGCTGCGACATCTTCATTTCCCGACGGCCAAATGGCGTCCGGCGCCAGACGGTAATTGGCGAGGATCGTCAGAAAGCCATGGGCGGCGAAATAGCCGCCGACATTCGCATAAAATTGGGGGTCGCCCCGTTTGTCTCCCCCAACAAAGCCGCCGCCGTGGACGAACAGCAGGACAGGCGCGTTCGCCGCGTCCGTGGGATAGATATCAAGACGGTTTCGCGGCGCCGGCCCATAGACGATATCCTCCAGCACCGGCCTCTGCGCCCAGGGAAGCGATGCGGCAGGAACGCGATATAGTTCGCGCGTCGCCTTCAACACATCCGGGTCGAAACATGCGCCGATGCGTTGCAACTCGGCCTGCACGGCCGCTTCATCAAAATAGGCTTGCTGCACGATCTTCCTTCCTGCCGGCTTTCATTGGCGGGCTATTGTCAGGGTCAGTGGCGGGGATGGGCCGGGACTTCCTGCGACCCAGCCAGATAGACGTGCACTCTTTTCCTCGCCGCCCAGAAAAGCAAAAAGGACGCTGCGCCTCCAACGGCCGAGACGAGACCCAGCCCCACGCCAAGAGCGGCCTTTCCGGAGGCCAGTTGCGACGACAGCCCTCCCACCAGCGGCGGAGCCAATCCGAGCGCGACCGTGGTGAGGAAGATGAGCAGCATCGATGTCAGGGTGGCGCGCATCGGCGCGGGGGCCAACTTGTGAAAGGAAGAGATCGTGTTGCTCGCGCCGCCGACCGCAAAGAACATGCCGGCAAAGGCATAAAGGAGGAAAAGGCTTCGTGACGGCTGAAGCACCGCGACGACACATAATAGACTGCTCAACAGGGCACATGTCATGCCGACCAGCACAATCGCATCGCTGCGATAACGAGAGAACCACACGCCGATGAACGGGACAAGGATGCTGGCCGCGACGAAGGTGATGAGATTATACATGCCAAAGAGCCGCCCCGCCTCGACAACCGGCAGGCCATGGGCGCGGGAAAGATAGGCCGGCGTCCATGCGAGAAACCCATTCGTGCCAAGGACGAGACAACCCGCGCCGATGAACACCCCAGGATAGAGCCACCCTTGCGAACGCATGAAATGGACGACATCCGCGAAGGAATTCGCCGTCTCGGCCGCGTCGGGCGCCACCGCCCTGCCAGGTTCCCTGGCAAAGGCAGCGAACGCCAGGATAAGGAGGATGCCCGGCAGCCCGATGATGATGAAGACGGCCTGCCATTCGCGCAGCCCGGGTACATAGCCCGCGCCCTGCGCCGCATTGGCCAGGCTGATCGCGACCGAACCGATCAGATAGGCACTGGACGCGCCTGCCATCCCGAAACTGTTGAAGATGGCGCCGCCGAAGGTTCTGCGATCGGGCGGCAGCGCATCCGCGATGAGAGAATAGGTTGCCGGCACGAGGGCAGCTTCGCCCACGGCAAGGCCGATACGCAGGATCAGCAGCATCAGGAACGATGTCGCGAAGCCCGAGAGGATGGTGCAGGCCGACCAAAGAACAACGGCGGCAATGATCAGCCTGATGCGATTTCCATGGTCCGCCCATCTCGCCAGCGGAATGGTGATCAGGCCATAGAAGAGAGCAAAGGCCGAGCCGAACAACAGTCCCAGTTGGACGTCGGAAACCGCCAAGTCGCGCTTGAGCGGCTCGACAAGCAGGCCCAGGGCAAATCGGTCGACCATCGACATGACGAACAGAACCGACAAAACCGCGATCATAGCCCATGCCCGCCTCGGCGCGAGTGCCCGTTGCTGCAACGTTGCCGTGCCCAAGACTTGTGCCGCCGCCTCTGTCGAAACAGCGTCTGGCCGGGTGGTGCGAGCGGTTCGAGAAGGCACGCTATTTCTCCAGATCGACAACATCATCGCGCCATCGGTCCCGGCTAGAATTCGAAACCGGCACTGACACCATAGGTCCGTGGTTCGGCTCGGCTCCCGACAAGACCTGCCGGAGTGACCAGCGTGATCGCGTAGTCATATTGTTTGTCCAACAGGTTCTTCGCCCACAGCGAGACGAAATAATGATCGTCCGGCGAAGTCCAGCGTTCCGTGACATTCACCACATAGCGCGTCGGCAACTCGAAACGGTTTTGCGGGTCCACGAAGGATTTTCCCCGATAGTTCACGTTCCCGGACGTCGTGAACCGGCCAATGGACGTCGAAAGGACATGGGAAACAGAAGCCGTATAGCTGATTTCCGGCGTGTTCGTCGTCTTCTTGCCCGCGGCCTCAAGGCTGGGATTGACCGGGTCCACAATGATGGCACCGCTCGGCTGCAACACATAATTGGGCGCGCGCAGATAGCTTTTATAGTGCGCGTCGAGATAGGTGCCCGAAACCGACAGGGTGAGCGAGGGAACGGGACGAGCGACCACTTCGAAATCAATGCCCTTGATCTCCGATGACCCGGCGTTGATCGTCTTCGTCGCACCGAATTCGTAGATCTGCTGCTGCAACCCCTTATAATCATATTTGAACGCGGAAAGATTCACCCTCAGCCGCCGGCCAAGAAGGTCCAGCTTCGTTCCGACCTCATAAGCCGTCAGGAATTCGGGTTCGACTTTGGGATTTTGCGCTTCGGACGCGAAGCCGCCGATATTGGACTGATTGTAGAAGCCGGAATTGAACCCGCGCGAGACCGAAGCGTAGATCATCATGCCGGAGCTGAAACTATGGTCGAGCGCCACGCGCCAGGTCGGCTCCTTCGCCTTCTGCGACAAGGTGCCGGATCTTCCCGGAACCACGACATCATTTCTCCGGACGTCCCCGGTGATCTTGCGGGTTTCGATCGTGTACCTGCCGCCCAGGGTCAGCTTGGTATCCGGCAGGATCTCGTAGGTGCCCTGGGCATAGCCGGCGATGGAGTCGGCGATATCCCTCGCATGCGCGGTGATCGTGCCGCCTC
>DATEJA010000389.1:0-4068 GCA_035278405.1 Sphingobium sp.
AGGGTAGGGCGCCTCGACAAGCGCCTGCGCCTCCCGCCAGGCCGGGCCGAAGCGCACCAGGTCGTCAGGCGCCCAGCTCTGCGCCTCCTTGCGATCGTCGAGCAGCGTGCGCGAGATGTTGAGCGTTGCGCGGGCGATCGGGTCCCGCCGGCTTTCGCTCGCCGACAGGGCGAAATGGACCAGCGCGGCGACCGACAGGGGGTCATTCAGCCCTTCGCTGTGGCGCGGCGGCGGCGTGCGCCCGCAAATCCAGTCCTGCAGCTCGCGCACCGTCACCGGCACCCTGGCGACGCCCGCCAGCAGCGCCGCGCCCTTGAGCCGCGCGCGGGCCATCCAGATGTCGGCCGCAGCGCTGTTGGCGAGCCGCCCGTCGAGCCGACCGAGCAGCAGCAGCGCCTGTTCTGGAGAGGAGGAAAAATCCCGCATTTCCGCGCTATAGCGCCTTACACCATACAACCAAACAGGGATGTTGGTTGTATCTGCTTGAAGGGGCCTGGAAGGTGAGGGGAGGGGGATCGGCCGAGCGCCGGATCGCGCGTCCTTCTTAGGCGAGGCGAGGCCGTTCGACAAGATGCCGACGGCGCCCGGCGCGCGCTATCGCGGCCGTTGCTCCCCCTGCGCCAGATTGCATAACAAGATCGCTTCGGAAAAGCGCCGGACGCCGCATTTCTTCATGATGCGCGTTCGATAGGTTTCCACGGTCCGCAGGCTCAGGTGAAAGCGGTCGGCGATGATCCTGTTGTCCGGCTCCGATCGCGCGGCGAGCAGGATGGCGCGTTCCCTGTCCGTCAGGCTCTGCAGGCAGTTTTCCGCGTGGATCTTGCGCTGCTGGCAGTCGGAGCGCGCCGGCAGCAGCGAACAGGCCTGGCCCAGCGTCGAAAACAGCATCTCATCGGAAAAGGGCTGCTCCAGAAAATCGTCCGCGCCCTTCTTGATCGTCTGGACGACGGTGCGGATGTCCGCTCCGGACGCGGTCATGACCAGGGGAATGTCCCGCCGGCGCGACAGCAAAGTCTCCAATATGGCGCTTCCGTTCGTGTCGGGCGATCGCAGGTCGACGATCGCCACGCCGGAGGGAAGGAAGCCCAGCGACTCCACAAAGTCGCGGCCGTTGACGAAGGGGGTCGGCTGATAGCCCTGGGTGGAAAGCTTCTTCACCACAAGGCGGCGCATGTCCGCGTCGTTGAGGACGATGAAGACAGGACATCGGGCGCTCATGATATGGTTGCTTTTCCTCCTCCAAGGGGCACAAAACGCAATTTGTCGCAATTGGTTCCACCGCGATCCGCTTTTCAGATGCCGCGCTCGAAAAACAGGCCGACCATGCCGCCGCTCGCCCATTGGACGCGGCCCATCCGCACCTGGCGGTCGCGGCTCTTGACCAGCAGCCTGGTCCCCTCGCGCAGGCCCGGCGCCTCGATCATCATCCCCTCGGCCGACATATTGCGGATGGTGCCGATCATGACCGGCGCCGATGTCACCAGCGTGGCCTGCATGTCCACCGTGTAGCGCGCTTCCCGGGGCTGCTGGTCGCTCGTCCATTGCTCCATCAGCGTGTCGTGGCCCGACAGCCAGAGCAGCGGCTCCTCCATCAGCAGGCCGCACCGCTCGCCATGGGTCCAGCGGACTTCGGCGGAGATGAAGTCCGCCGCGTTGAAGCTGACATGGACCTGCTGCCGCAAGCTGAGTTCGAGCGCGCAGCGGCCGCTGATGCCCTGGCTCGACAGGTTGGAAATGCTGAGGCCCGCCTCTTTAAGGATCGGGTAGAGCAGGGCGGATTTGAACACCGTCTTGCGCGGATGCCGCCGCTGGTCCGCGCTGCCCGCCCCCGTTTCAAAGCTTTCGCCTTTGTTAACGAACATGGATCAACCTCCGTGGACTACGGCTTGGCGCTACCATCTATATCCTAAGGGAAGGGGGCAGGAGGATGTCGTATCTTTACGTTAAGAAGCGGAGCGGGCGCTTAACCATCCTGGGTTAAACGGGTGATCCTTCGATGGGCCGAAAACCTCCCCCGGGGACCGGCCGAAAGGAAGGCGGGGCGCATTTAGCATGGTCCCACTGTGCGCCCCGCCTTTACTCCATTTGTACGCCCGTATAGTAGAAGCTCATGCTTGAGCGATGGATGTATATCAGCACGAGTCGGCTGATCGAAGACGACGCCTCCGATCTTGTCCGTGCAATCGTTGACATTTCGATACCGCGCAACGCGTCGCTGCAGGTGACCGGGGCGCTGCTCTTCACCGGCCGACATTTCGCCCAATATCTCGAAGGCCCGTCGGCGGGCATCGCCGCGCTCAAGGCGAGCATCCTTCGCGATCCGCGCCATGATGACGTGCAGACCATCGCGGAGGGCGCCTATGACCATCGGCGCTTCCTGACTTGGTCGCTGGCCTATGCCGGCCCCTCGCATTTCGTGGCGTCGAAGGTCGAGGACGCGCTGACCGCCGCGTTGAACGACAGCGCGGAGGGGGCCGAGGCGCTCGCCGAAATGCTGGCCGGCTTCGCCACCGAGGGCAATGGCTGACCCAAGGCGCGCGGGCAGGGGAGGGGAGAGGCGAAACCTCCCCCTTCGCGACAGGAAAATGACGTCCCGCCGCATCCGGCCATTTCAAAACTAGAATTATTGCTCTAATACTCTCCGCGAAAAATTCGAATGGAGAGATGAGATGCCGTCGCGGCGTGAGACATTTTCCCTGCTCCTGACCGGCGCTTGCGCGCTCCCTTTGTCCGCCCAAGCCGGGCCGGCGAGCGCCAGCCCTGCCGACCGCCCCGCGCCACAGCCGCCGCGCTGGCGCCCCGGCCTTGAAGGGCAGCGGCGCGCGGACCTTGGCGATGGCACCTATCTGAACCCGATCCTCGCGGGCGATTATCCCGACCCGACCATCCTCAAGGATGGCGAGGATTATTACATGACCCACAGCTCCTTCGGCGCCGCGCCCGGCCTGCTGATCTGGCGTTCGCGCGACCTGGTGAACTGGACCCCGGTCGGCCCGGCGCTCGCCCGGCCGCTCGGCACCGTCTTCGCCGTCGACCTGGTGAAGCATCAGGGGCGCTATTTCATCTACATTCCCTTCATGCAGGCGCCCTGGTCGAAGACCCTCAAAAGCTTCGCCAACATCCATGTCATCCACGCCGACACCATGGCCGGCCCGTGGAGCGAGCCCATCGACCTCCATATCGGCGGCCTGATCGATCCGGCGCATGTGGTGGGCGAAGACGGCGCGCGTTACCTGTTCCTGTCGGGCGTCAACCGGGTCAAGCTCGCCCCCGACGGGCTCTCGACCATCGGCCCGGTCGAAAAAGTCTATGACGGCTGGCATTATCCCGACAATTGGGTGACCGAATCCTACGCGCTCGAAGGCCCGAAGCTGATGCGGCGCGGCGACTATTACTACCTGATCAGCGCGGTCGGCGGCACCGGCGGCCCGGCGACCGGCCATATGGTGATCGCCGCCCGCTCCCGATCGGTGAACGGGCCGTGGGAAAACTGCCCGCACAACCCGATCGTCCGCACCCGGGACATCGACGAACAATGGTGGTCGCGCGGCCACGCCACGGCGGTCGAAGGGCCCGGCGGCCACTATCATCTCGTCTATCACGGCTATGAAAATGGCTATCGCACCCTGGGGCGCCAAACGCTGCTGGAGCCGATCGACTGGACCGCCGACGGTTGGCCCAGGGCGCGGGGCGGCGACGTCTCAGAGCCCCTGCCCAAGCCTCTGGCGGCGGGCCCGAGCGCGCATGGCATGGCCCGCTCAGACAGGTTCGACGCGCCGGCCTTCGGCACCCGCTGGAGCTTCTACAGCCCCGGCCCCGACGAAGCGGCCCGCGCGACGATCGGCGGCGGCGCCTTGCGCCTCCGGGGCAAGGGCGAGGGGCCCCACGACAGCTCGCCGCTCACGCAAATGGTCGGCGACCGCGCCTATGAGATCAGCGTCGGCATGGAAGTCGAGGGGGAGGCGGAAGGTGGCCTGTTGCTCTTCTTCAACGACCGGCTGTTCTTCGGCATGGGCCATGACGGCACGCGGATGACCACCTATCGCGGCGGCAAGGCCAGCTATTGGC
>DATEJA010000390.1:0-2806 GCA_035278405.1 Sphingobium sp.
ACAGCCAGCATCGAAGGGGTGTTGATCGTCTCGCCCTTGAAGATGCCTTCGGCAAGCTTGCCCTTCGCCATCAGGCGGAAGACCTTGGGCAGCGGCCAGGCGGGGGTGTGGTTTTCGAGGCGCTCGACCGCGCGGGGGCCGAGGATCAGCACGCCATGGCCGCCCTCGCCGCCCAGCACCTTCTGCCAGGAGAAGGTGGCGACGTCGATCTTGGTCCAGTCGATCTCGTAAGCGAAGACCGCGCTGGTGGCGTCGGCGAAGGTCAGGCCTTCGCGGTCGGCCGGGATCCAGTCGGCGTTCGGCACGCGCACGCCCGAGGTGGTGCCGTTCCAGGTGAAGAGCACGTCATGGGCGAAGTTCACACCGTTCAGGTCGGGCAGCTGGCCATAGTCGGCGCGGATGATCGTGGGATCGAGCTTCAGCTGCTTGGCGGCGTCCGTCACCCAGCCTTCGCCGAAGCTTTCCCAGGCGAGCGTCGTCACCGGACGGGCGCCCAGCATGGTCCACATCGCCATTTCAAAGGCGCCGGTGTCGGAGCCCGGCACGATGCCGATGCGGTGGGTTTCGGGCAGGTTCAGCAGCTCACGCATCAGGTCGATGCAGTAAGCGAGGCGGGTCTTGCCGATCTTGGCGCGGTGCGAGCGGCCGAGGGATTCGGCGCTCAGCTTTTCGGCGCTCCAGCCCGGAGGCTTGGCGCAAGGACCAGAAGAGAAATAGGGGCGAGCCGGCTTGGTGGCGGGCTTGACGGCAGGCGCAATGGTGGCGTCTGCGGCGGTCGTATCAGTCATGTACTGCGTCTCCTTACAGAGAGCACGCGCGGCGTTGGGACCGCGTGGCCCGCCGGCCGCACTAAAGACAAGCGGGGAAGAGTCAAGCCGCCAATGAGTCCAAATGAGCGACGGGATGCGACGAACCGAGTCGGCCGTTAACCCTCGGGCCAAGAAGCCATGGTAAATGGCTGATCATGAATGAGCGGGCATGGGGGACGACGGCGCGGCGCATGGGTCAGGCGACCGCGCTGGCGCTTGCCCTTTGCCTGGCGGGCTGCGGCGGCGACCTGGTGCCGCGCGGGCGGGTCGAGCGCGCGTCCAAGCCGCCCCGGGGTTCGCGGCCGGCCGTCCCGCCCTCGCCCGACCTGCGCCAGTGCATGATGAAGCTGCAATCCCAGTCGGTCGCCTTCACCCTGCTGCCGGACCAGAATTTCGGCGGCGGCTGCACGGCGATGGGCAGCGTCAAATTGCTCGACATCGGCGTGCCTGCCACCAATCTGGGCGCGATGACCTGCGGTCTCGCCGCCAATTTCGCGGCCTGGGCGCGCTACGGCGTGCAGCCCGCCGCGCGGCTGATCCTGGGCGCGGAGATCGAGAAGATCGAGACGTTCGGCACCTATAATTGCCGGCCGATCGCGGGCAGCGGCAAGCTGTCAGAACATGCGCACAGCAACGCGGTCGACGTGTCGGCCTTCGTCCTCAGTGACGGGCGGCGCATCACCATCGAACAGGGGTGGAATGGCGACCGGCAGACGCGCCAGTTCCTGGAGATCGTCCGGGCGAGCGCCTGCAAGCGATTCAGCACGGTGCTGAGCCCCGACTATAACGCGGCCCATCACGATCATTTTCATTTCGACATGGGCGGAAAAGGCGGTTTTTGCCGCTGAGCGCCCCTTGGCTTTGGCGCCCGCGCCCCTAAGTTGGACCTAATGACAAAACAAGAAATCGAAGAACGCAAATTCCGCCCCGCTCGCCAGGAAGCCGCCGATGCCCGCAAGGCCGTGGGCACCCCCCAGACCAGCAGCGCCGCCTATCGCCTGGCCTTCCAGGACACCGAATTCCTGCTGCGCGAGGATCTGCGCCCGGTGCGCTTCCAGCTGGAGCTGCTCAAGCCCCAGCTGCTGATGGACGAAGCGGGGATCGAGTCGACCTTCGTCTTCTACGGCTCCGCGCGCATCCCCGAGCCCGAGCAGGTGCAGGCGCGGATCGATGCCGCCACGACGCCGGAGCAGCGGCGGATCGCCGAAAATCTGGGCAAGAAGGCGCGCTATTATGAGGAAGCGCGCAAGCTCGCCCGGATCGCGGCGCAATATCCGGAAACGGACGCGGGATGCCGGCATTTCGTGGTCTGTTCGGGCGGCGGACCGTCGATCATGGAGGCGGCCAACCGCGGCGCGGCGGATGTGGGCGCGCAGACGATCGGCATGAACATCGTGCTGCCGCATGAGCAGGCGCCCAACCGCTTCGTCACGCCCGAACTCTCCTTCCAGTTCCACTATTTCGCGCTGCGCAAGATGCACTTTCTGCTGCGCGCGCGCGCGCTCGCGGTCTTCCCTGGCGGTTTCGGCACGTTCGACGAGATGTTCGAGCTACTGACGCTGATCCAGACTGGCAAGATGAAGCCGATCCCGGTGCTGCTGTTCGGGCGCGATTTCTGGACCCGGGTGGTGGATTTCGAGGCGCTGGCGGAGGAAGGCGTGATCTCGCCGTCGGACCTCAACCTGCTGACCTGGGTGGAAACGGCGGAAGAGGCCTGGGACGCGGTGCAGACCTTCTATCAGGATAGCGACGCGCCGGGGTGCTGACCTAGAGAGGGGCTGGCGAGGCGCCCAGCCCTCCCCCTCTTCCAACTCCGCCTGAGCCCTTCGGACCAAGGCTTCGTATCCTTCTCCCCCAAGGGGAGAAGGGATAGTGGTTGCCCTCCCCGCCGCACGGGACTAGGGCGCGGCCATGCGCGCGGACCTCGCCCATATCGATTGCTGGATCTTCGATCTGGACAATACGCTGTATCCGGCGAAGGCGGACCTGTTCGCGCT
>DATEJA010000391.1:0-4656 GCA_035278405.1 Sphingobium sp.
TCACCCATACCGCGTCCCGCCGCGTCGGAAACAGATGCAGCGCCACCCGCCAGAGCGCGAAAAGCCCCGCCATCAGCAAAGCGGGGCCGGCGAGGTTGGGATCGCCCAACTGCCAGAAGGCCGCCTGGATCGCGCTGTTCACCGGCAGATAGGCCGCCGTCCAATAATCCGCCGCGCCGAAGGGCGAGAAGAATTCGGGCATGATCGCGCGGCGATAGGGCTCCCATTCGGCGGGGATGGGCCGGGCGAACAGCCCTTCGCGCATATAGGCGGCGGCGAAGCGGGCGACTTCCTCGTCGCGGGAGATCGAGTAGTTCTGGAACAGCCAGTAATGGCCGGCCCAGGCGAGCAGGCCCATCAGCAGGATCAGGGGCACGATCACCCGCGCACGGGGCGCCGGCAGGCGGAAGCCCATGCCTTCGGCAAAGGGCGCAAGGAGCGCGAGCAGCAGGGTGGCGCCCATCAGGGCCGGGAAATCCTGGTCCAGGAACAGGATGACGGCCAGGCTGATACCCTGCCGGTAGGTGACGTGCCACAGGAAGGTGGCGCCCAGCCACAGCGTCAGGCCGATCGCGCCCGCCAGGAACAGGCGACGGCTGTCGACAAGGCGGGGCGAGCCGCGCATCAGGCGTCCGGCAACAGGGCCTGGTTGACGAAGATGCCGTCCATTTCGACCAGCAGGGGGAAATGCCCCTTGTTGTTGGCGAAGAAGGCGGAGGGGACGAAGCCCCTGCCGGCCAGCCAGTCGATCATGGCACGATAACCGGCGCCGCCTTCATAGATGGGCCGGACCCCAAGTTCGGTCTGGACACCGGCGAATTCGGCCAGCGCCTCGGCGGCGCCTTCACAGACAGAGAGGTCGTGGCCCTGCGTGTCCATCTTCAGGAAGGGGCGCGCAAAGCCATGGGCGGCGCGCAGTTCGGGGAGCAGGCCATCGAGACGGCGGCACTGCATCTCGACCGTGCGGGTCACGCGGTTGCGGTCGGTGAAGATCGCGTCCTGGTCATCCGATGGCTTCTTCAGAGAGCTGAACTGGTCGGCCGCCATGATGTTGAAGCTGGCGATGCCGTCGAAATCCGACAAAGCGAGGTTGAAGACATGCCATTTGCCGTCCGAAGCGGCGCGGCGGGACAGCTGGGCGAAGATGTCGGGATTGGGTTCGAACGACAGGATGGTGCCGGCGAAGCCCGCGTCCTTGCGCAGCATTATCGCATATTGGCCGCGATTGGCGCCGACGTCGAAGACGCAGTCGATCGCGAATTCATGAAGGAAACGGCGGATTGAATGAACTTCGGGATATTGGTGGACACGGCCGGCGAGGGCCAGGCGGAGCGCCAGGGTCCGGTCTTTGATTTCGCGAACGTAACGGTTCATGAGCGGGGCTTCACCACCGAGCGATAGATGCCGATCGTCGCCAAGGCCATGTCCTTCCAACTGCCCATTGCTTCCCCATAGGCGCGCGCGTGGGCGCCGTTCGTCTGCCTGATGGCGGCGCTTTCCAGGCACGGCAAGAGGGCTTGCGCAAGCGCGGTCGCATTTCCCGCCGGCGCGCGCACCGCGACAGCGGCGGGGAGCGTGGCGAACATGCCCGCGTCCGAGGTCAGCATCGCCTTGCCATGGTGGAGCGCGGAGAGGAAAGCGCCGCTCGAATCGATGTGGCGATAGGGGAAGGCGATGATGTCGGCCTTGGCCATATGGGCGTCGAGCCGGGGTTCGGTAAGGAAGCCGAGGTCGGTGACCAGCCGGTCGGCGAAGCCTGCGTCGCGGATGCTGGCCAGCAGCGGCTCTATGTCCATGAAGGGCTTGCCGGCGAGCGCCAGTTCGAAGCGATGCCCGGCGAGCCAGAGCGAGAGGCAGGCTTCGACCAGCAGATCGACGCCCTTATAGGGGCGGATGGTGCCGAAGAAGAGGATGCGGAGGCTGGCGGGATCGGGGACCGCCTTCCGATCCTCCGGACCGGCGGCGGCGAGGCGCATGGGCGGATGCGGCGTCACATGGATGCGCGCGGGGTCGACGCCCTGCCCCTCCAGCGCCTGCCGCGTCGTTTCCCCATGCACGACCAGCGCATCGAACAGGTCGAGCAGCGCGCGATAGCCCCTGCCCTGCACGCCGGCGTCGGCATGATAGGCGTCGGCATTGTGGACGGTGTGGACCAGCGCCGTTCGCCCCTTCAAGCGGCGCAGCAGCAGCCGGTCGGCGGGCGCGAGGGGGAGCCACTGGAAATGCGCGACATCGGCGTCGGCCATCACGCCGAGGCCGCCGATCGCGCAGGTCGCGCCATATTCGGCCGCTTTCGCGAGGCGGAACGCCCGCCCCTCCCCCAGCGTCCGGCGCAGCGACTCGCTCGCGCGGAAGAAGCGCGGGGCGTAACGATAGCCCTGCGGCGCGATCGCGTCGGTGGGGCGCATCGGCCGGCCGAGCAACGTGACGTCCTGCCCCTCCCCTGCCAGCGCGGCGCACAGGCTGTCGTCATAGCGCCCGGTGAAGAGCGAGGGGTCGACCATCGCGACCTTCATTGCGCCGCGTCTCCGCGCAGCAGGCGATGGAGCGAGAGCGCGTGCAGCGCTCCCGCGACCAGCAGCGTGGCGGTGTAGAAAGCGAGAAAGGCGTCGTCGAAGCGATCGGGCAGCAGCAGGATCGCCAGCGGAACGCTGAGCAGCGAGCCGGCAAGGAAGGGCAGCGAGCGTTTCACCAGATGCGCGAAGCGACCGAGCGCGCCCTGGACGTAGACGGAGACGCAGATGAGGGCGAGCGCCAGCAGCGCGCAGTCGACGAGCAGCAGGTCGATCATGCCGATCGCCGCGCGGTGGGCGAACAACTTGGCGAAGAGCCATTGGCCGACCAGCAGCAAGGCGGCGGACGCGACCAGCGCGAAGAAGAAGGCGACGCCCAGCGCGCGTAGCAGCAGCTGCCGCAGCCGGGCGGCGTCGCCGGCATGGAAGGCGCGGGTGATGCGGGGCAGCGCCGCCTCCACCGTGGCGCGCACGGCCATCGACAGGGCGCGCGACATCTTGAAGAAAAAGTCGAACAGCAGCATCGGCCGCGCGTCATGGGTCGCCAGCGCGATCGTGAAATAGGGCGCGTTATAGGCGAGGATGTCGGAAATGGTGAGCAGCGCCGACGAGCCGATGTCGCGCAGATAATAGCTGCGCACATGCGCGCCGCCGATGCGGAAGGCGAGCCAGTGGTGGCGGCTCATGCCGAGGCGACGGTGAACGAGCGCGATGGCATAGCCGATCACCACCATGCTGACCGCCAGTTGCAACGCGACCGAGAGGCGCGGGTCGAGCCCGAACAGGATGGCGAGCAGCAGCAGGATCGTCACGACGCGGCGGGCGCAATCCAGCGCTTCCCACAGGAAATTGCCATCGACCGCCGCCAGCGCGCGCTTCGCCAGCAAGGCCGGCAGGTTGACGCAGGCCGAGAGGAAGAAAAGGAGGAAAAGCAGCGGCATGGCCGTGTGGACCGCACCTGCCACCAGCGCGATGATGAGGATGGTGAGCGCGCAGAGGATCAGCAGGCCAAGGAAGAGGAAGAGGACGCCCATTTCCTCCAGTCGGAAGGGGCCCATGCCGACTTCGCCGACGCCCAGCCAATGGCGCCGCAGCCGCGCATAGATGATGCTGGTGAGGCCGAATTCGGCGGAGATGGTGAAATTGCCGAACGCCACCAGCAGCAGCAAGGACTGGAACTCACGCAGCGGCAGGACGCGCACGAACACATAGGTGACGGCAAAGCCCCAGATCAGCACCAGGGCCACATTGGCGAGCTTGATGAGGGCGAGGAAGCGGGCGGAGCCTTCCATCCGCGCCATCGCCCTGCCGGCCGCGCTGGTCACCGGGCAGCGGTTCCCACCGGCTTGCGAGCGCGGAACAGCCGGTCGTCGAGCGCGAAATAATGGCGCGTGTCGGGATCGATCGCGCTGGCGTCGATCTCCTCCAGATCAAAGCCTGCCGCGCGGATGCGGTCGGCGAAGTCGGGACCATATTGGCGGACATGGTCCCATTGGCCGAAGCGGCGTTCCCTTTCACGGGGGGGGATGGCGAAGCTGCCATCCTCGGTCGGCTTGCTCCAGAGCGGCACGATCAGCCAGGCTTCGCCGCCGGGCTTGAGCGCGCGATGGATGTTGCGCAGCACGTGATGGTCGTCCGGCACATGCTCCATCACATGGCTGGCGTAGAAAAGGTCGTAGCGGTCGGCGTCGGCCAGCGCCATCAGATCGACCTGGCGCATGTTGGGGACGGTGTAGCGGGCGGGGTCAAGATCGGCCGGGGTATAGTCGGCGGCGGTGGAGAAGCGGCGCACCAGGCTGCCTTCATTGGGCGCCATGTGCAGGATCGCGCCCTGCTGCGGCACGGTCAGCACCTTGCCGGCGATGAGGTGGTTCATCAGGCGCTCGCGCGGGGAGGCGCCGCAGCTGGGGCAGCCCCATTCGGCATTGTCGCCATAGCGGAAGAAGCCGACCACCGCCGTGCCGCAGGCCGGGCAGGCGCGGGTCGCGCGCGCGCCCAGGGCCTTGCGCACGGCCAGCGCGGCCCGGGTCAGATGCTTGCCGGCGGCTTTCGCCACCCGCTGGAGAGTAATCACGCCTTGGCTCCGATCGACATGAGGCAGGGCCTATACAATATGTCCGGGCTTTGGCGAGTGATTCATGGC
>DATEJA010000392.1:0-5053 GCA_035278405.1 Sphingobium sp.
CGGATGGAGGCGTCCTGCCCTTCGCTCATGCTGTCGGCGCCGCGAAAGCGCAGGGTGCGATCATCGTGGAACAGCGTGCCGCGAAACTGGATTTCCTGCGTGGCAGAGATCGGCGCGACGGCGCGCAGATTGGCGGACCAGCCATCATAGGCGGCGGGCACGGTGGCGGCGACGCGCTGGTCGCGCGGCGTGGTCTGGAAACCGTCGCCCCGGTCCCAGCGCCCCGACAGCGAGACATAGCCGCTGCCCAGATCCGGCGAGAGGCTGGCGGACAATTCGCTGGCATCCCGGCTGCCATAGAGGGCGCTGGCGGCGAAGGTCGGCAACTGGTCGCGGGTGGCGCTGGCAAGTTCGATCGTGCCGGCGACCGCGCCCGCGCCGAACGCGCCGACGCCGCCGCCGCGCGTCACGCGCACGGCCGACAGGCGGTCGGGCACCAGCGCGCTGAAGGGGATGTAGCCGAAGAAGGGATCGGCCATCGGCACGCCGTCGAGCAGGACCAGCGTGCGGCTAGACGCGTTGCCGCCGAGCGCGCGCAGGGTGGCGCCTTGCGCCGAAGGATTGGCCGATCGGCTGTCGGAGCGGCGGAACTGCTGGAACCCCGCGACGTCGGTCAGGATGCTTTCGATCCGGCCCGAGGCGCTGCTGGTCAGCCGGTCGCGCGCGATCGTCACCGATCCATAGGCGGGCGTGCCGGGCGGCAGGGGCAGCCCCTCGCCGGTGACGATGATGCGGCTGGCATCGGGTGCGGGAGCGGCCGACTGGGCGGCGGCCAGACCCGGCACGGCGGCCAGAAGAACTGACAGCGGGAGATATTTCATGGCGGCCCCTTCCCTTTTCTTCCCGCACCAGTCGGCAGGCGCGTCTTTGCAGGGGCGCCTAGAAGCGCAGCCAAGCCGCTGTCAAGCGAGCGCGGAGCCCGCCGCCCCGGCCAGCAGCTTGTCGATCGTCAGCGGATAGTCGCGCAGGCGGATGCCCGTGGCATTGTAGATCGCGTTGGCGACCGCCGCCCCCGCGCCGCAGATGCCGAGTTCGCCCACGCCTTTCGCCTTCATGGGCGAGCTTTTGTCGTCCAGTTCGTCGAGGAAGAGCACATCCTGTTCGGGGATGTCGGCATGCACGGGCACCAGATATTCGGCCATGTCGTGATTGACGAAAAAGCCGAAGCGGGTGTCGACGCTCAATTCCTCCATCAAGGCGGCGCCCGCGCCCATGGTCATGGCCCCGATCACCTGGCTGCGCGCCGATTTGGGGTTGAGGATGCGCCCGGCGGCGAAGGCGCCGCTCATGCGCCGGATGCGCACTTCGGCGGTGTCGACATCGACTCCCACCTCGCAGAAATGCGCGCCGAACGTCGCCTGGGCATAGCGTTTGGCGAGATCGCCAAATTCGATGGCATCTTCCGCCCACAGCCCATCCGGCCCGGCAAGCGCCGCCAGGGTGCGCGACTGGTTGTGCAGGCGCACCAGCCCATCCTCGAACAGGGCCTGGTCGGCAGGGAAGCCCGCCTTTTCCGCCAGCTTCGCGCGCAAGGCAGCGCAGGCGGCATAGACGCCGGCCGTCGCGCTGTTCGCGCCCCACTGGCCGCCCGAGCCCGCCGAAACGGGGAAGCGGCTGTCGCCCAGCCGCACCGTCACCGCGTCGAGCGGCACGCCCATCATCTCCGCCGCCGTCTGGCCGATGATGGTATAGCTGCCCGTGCCGATGTCGGTCATGTCGGTTTCGACCATGACCCGGCCGCTGCCGTCGACCCCCACGCGGGCGCCCGACCGGGTGACCAGATTGTTGCGGAAGGCCGAGGCCACCCCCATGCCGACCAGCCAGCGTCCGTCGCGTCGTTGGCCCGGGCGCGCGGATCGCTTGTCCCAGCCGAAGCGCTGCGCCCCCTGCCGCAGGCACTCGACGAACTGGCGGCTGGAAAAGGGGCGCTGGGGCCCGGCTTCCGGATCATATTGCACATCGTTGCGGATGCGCAGTTCGACCGGGTCGACGCCGCAGGCCTCCGCCAGTTCGTCCATCGCCACTTCGAGCGCGAGCAGCCCGACCGCCTCGCCGGGGGCGCGCATCGCATTGCCTTCGGGCAGGTCGAGCGTCGCCAGTCGGTGCGCGGTCATGCGATGGGCGCCCCGATAGAGCAGCCGCGTCTGCTGCGCCGCCGTTTCCGCGCCGCCGCCGGGCAGATCGCCCGACCAGACCTCATGCGCGATGGCGTCGATCACCCCATGTTTGTCCGCGCCGATGCGGATACGCTGGATCGTCGCCGGGCGATGGGTGGTGTTGTTGGGGATTTGCGGGCGGGCAAGCGCGACCTTGACCGGCCGCCCGACCAAGCGCGCACCGAGCGCCGCCAGCAGCGCGTCGGCGCGCAGGAACAGCTTCGCGCCAAAGCCCCCGCCGATATAGGGCGACACGGTGCGCACGTTTTCCTTGGGGATCTTGAGCGTCTTGGCCATTTCGCCGCCGGCCCAGCCGACCATCTGATTGGCGGTCCAGAGCGTCAGCTTGTCGCCATTCCATGCCGCCGTGGTCGCGTGCGGCTCCAGCATGGCGTGGCTCTGGTCGGGCGTCGTGTAACGCTGGTCGATGCGGATCGCGGCCTTGGCGAAGGCGCCTTCGAAATCGCCGACCTTGGTATCGGCCGGCCCGCCAAAGCCACCCTGCGGCGGCGTGGCGTTCCCCATTTCGGCCGCGAGGTCGAAGCGGCCCTGTTCGGTCGCGTAATCGACCCGCACCAGCCGGGCGGCGGCGCGCGCATTTTCCAGCGTGTCGGCGACCACCAACGCGACCGCCTGCTCATAATGTTCGATCTGTGGCCCGCCCAGCAGATGAGCAGTGTTCATGTTTCCCTTCGCCAGCGGCCCGGCGTTCTGGTGGGTGACGATGCCCAACACGCCGGGCGCCGCCTCCGCCGCGCGCAAATCGATGGCGACGATCCGCCCCTTGGCGATCGCCGATCCGACCATCCAGCCATAGGCGGCGTTGGGTGCGACGTCATGCCGCTCATAGGCATAGGGCGCCGTGCCCGTGACCTTGGCCGGGCCGTCGATGCGGTCGTGGGCCACGCCGACGACGCGGCCGCGATCGATGGGGTTGGTCGTGGCGGGCTGATCGAACTTCATGCCCGGGCCTCCTTCTGCCGGAAGATGGATGCGAGCGTCTTGGCCGTCAGCTGTTGCTTGAAGCCGTTCTGCGCGGTGGGCCGGGCGCCGGCCAGCGCCGCCTCCGCCACCGCCGCAGCGCCCTTGCCGGCGGCCGCGTCGGCCGCATCGACGCGCCAAGGCTTGGGCGCGATGCCGCCAAAGGCGAAACGCGCCTTGCCCTCCCCGCCGAACACGGCCGCCACAGACACCAGCGCGAAGGCATAGGAGGCCCGGTCCCGCAGCTTGCGATAGACATGGGTGCCGCCCAGAGGCTTGGGCAGGGTGACCGACGCGATCAGCTCGCCGGGCTGCAGCGCGTTTTCGACATGCGGGGTTTCGCCCGGCAGGCGATGGAAGTCCGCGATCGGAATCGACCGGCGCGCGCCGGCGGGGCCGACCGTGTCGACGGTGGCGTCCAGCAGGCGCAGCGCCACCGCCATGTCGGAGGGATGCTGGGCGATGCAGGCCTCGCTCGTGCCGATGATCGCGAGGCTGCGGCTGATGCCCTGCATCGCGCCGCAGCCGCTGCCCGGCTGGCGCTTGTTGCACGGCATGCGCACGTCGTAGAAATAGGGGCAGCGGGTGCGCTGCAGCAGGTTGCCTGCCGTGGTCGCCTTGTTGCGCAACTGCCCCGATGCGCCGGCCAGCAGCGCGCGGCTGAGCACCGCATAATCGCGCCGCACGCTCTGGTCCGCCGCCAGATCCGTATTGCGCACCAGCGCGCCGATCCGCAGTCCCCCCTCCGGCGTCCGCTCGATGCGGTCGAGCCCAACATGGTTGATGTCGATCAGATGGGCGGGCGTTTCTATCTGCAGCTTCATGAGGTCGAGCAGATTGGTGCCGCCGGCGATGACGCGCGCGCCCGGGGTGGTGGCGACGGTGCTGGCCGCCTCCTCCAGGCTGGCGGCGCGGCTGTAGGTGAAGGGCTTCATGCCGGCGTCTCCCCCTGCCCGGCGACATCACGAATCGCCGCGATGATGTTGGGGTAAGCGGCGCAGCGGCAGATATTGCCGCTCATCCGCTCGCGCAGTTCCGCGTCGGTAAGCGCCACCTGCGCCAGGTCTTGCGTCGCATGGCTGGGGATGCCGGCCCGGATCTCCTCCAGCACCGCCACCGCCGAACAGATCTGCCCCGGCGTGCAATAGCCGCACTGATAGCCGTCATGGGTGACGAAGGCGCGCTGCATCGGATGCAGCTTCTCGGGCGTGCCCAGCCCTTCGATGGTGGTGACGGCATCGCCTTCATGCATGACCGCGAGCGTCAGGCAGCTGTTGATTCGCCGCCCTTCGACGATGACCGTGCAGGCGCCGCACTGGCCATGGTCGCAGCCCTTCTTGGTGCCGGTGAGGTGCAGATGCTCGCGCAGTGCGTCGAGCAGCGTCGTGCGCGGATCGAGCTGAAGATGCACTTCGCGGCCATTGACGGTCAGTTCCACGGCGGCCATGCGCCCTCCCTTGGTCGGTTGCGGCGTCGGCGCGGCGATCGCCTCGCCTTGCCCTTGCGCCAGCGGCAGCGCGGCCGCAGCGGCGGCTCCGCCCCGCAGCACGGCACGGCGCGTCAGATCATCGGGCGTCATGCGCCGCTCCTCCTGCTGGCCTGCCTGCACTACGCAACAGGCCGGCTGACGATCCCTCCGCTCATCGGAAAGGATCAAGACCGACGCACAGTAGCAGAGCTACCCGCCACGCCAACCCGTCGAAATCGGGGTGAGCCGGCGGGTGGCGAGAGGCGGGCGAAGAAAATTGCGCCTGTCCCGATTTCCCCCTTGCCCCCTGCAAGAAGCGCTGCTAGTTGCCCGCCTCACCCGCCGAGAGGGACACTTCCTCCGGCCGCCAGAGCGGGCGTAGCTCAGGGGTAGAGCACAACCTTGCCAAGGTTGGGGTCGAGGGTTCGAATCCCTTCGCCCGCTCCAG
>DATEJA010000393.1:0-11013 GCA_035278405.1 Sphingobium sp.
GCCGCATCTGGCGCTATCTGTCCGAAGGCCAGGGGCATATCCCGCGCGACTGGTTCGCCGGACAGATCGCGCGACTCGATTCGGTGCAGGGCGATATCGACACGCTGTCGGGCCGGATCGCGGCGGCGCGGACCTGGGCCTATATCGCGCATCGATCCGACTGGCTGGAACATCCCGCCGAGATGGCGGAGCGCACACGGGCGCTGGAGGAAAAGCTGTCCGACGCGCTGCATGCCGCGCTCACCCAGCGTTTTGTCGACCGGCGCACCGCCGTGCTGCTGCGCGACATGGGCCAGGATGCGAGCAATCTGCCGGTCGAGGTGGAGCAGGACGGGACAGTCTGCGTCGACGGCGAGACGATCGGGCGACTTGACGGATTTCGTTTCTCGGTCGATCCGGCTACGCGGCATCAGGATAGAAAGATGCTGCTGGCGGCGGCGGAACGTCGCCTTGGAAGGATATTGCGAGTGAAGGCTGACGAATTGCTGGGCGCGCCCGATACCGATTTCGCGCTCATGGACGAGGCTGGACAGGCGCCGGGCATCAGCTGGCAGGGCAATGTGGTGGCCGCGTTGCTCGCCGGACCGTCGCTGCTGGCGCCGGAAATCCGGCTGGATCGCGGCCTGCTGGCGCTGGGCCAGGACGTGCAGAAGCAGGTGATCGCCCGCCTCGCCACCTGGATGGAGGCGCAGAAGGAAAAGCATCTGCTGCCGCTCACCAAGATGGTCGCCAGCTCCGCCGACCCGCAGGTGCCGCCGGTCGTTCGCGCCGTCTTCGCCCAGCTGGCCGATGCCGGCGGCGTCATCGCGCGCACCGAGCTTGATTCGGCGCTCGGCCATCTCGACAAGGACCAGCGGCATCTGCTGCGCCGCGCCGGCATCGATATCGGCGTGCTCGACATCTATCATCCAGGCCTCTTGAAGCCTGGCGCCGCCCGCTGGCGCGCCGCGCTGCTGGCCGCCCGGATCGCCAAGCCCTGCCTGCCGCTGCCGGGGCCCGGCCTCACCCTGATCCCGGCCGGCGACAAGCCGGCGCAGATGGGCGCGCGCATCGCCGGTTTCCGCGGCTTTGGCGAGCAGATGCTGCGCATCGACATGGCCGAGCGCATGGCTCGCACCGCGCATGAAGCGATCGCCAAGGGCGAGGCCTTTACCGCGCAGAGCCCGCAGATCGTCTCGCTCGGCCTGTCCGACGCCGCTTTCCTGCAGCTGATGCGGCTGGCTGGCTTCCGCGCGGTGGACGCGCCGGCCGAGGGGGCCGCAAACTGGGTGTTCCGGGGCCGGCAGAAGCCGCGCGCCGAGCAGCATCGCGCCCCTGAGGACAGGCGGCGCAGCGCCGCGCCGCGCGGGCGCGCACCCCGCGTCGACAATCGTCCGGCGCCCACGGCTCCGGCGGGCAATCACGCCTTTGCCGGACTGGCAGAGCTGCTGGGACGCAATGGCTGACCTGGCCTCCGCCGGCGGTCACGGGCCCAGCCTGCGCATCGACAAGTTCCTGTGGTTCGCTCGCCTGGCCAAGAGCCGGACGGTCGCGCAGAAGCTGGCGGAGGAAGGGCATATCCGCCTCAACGGCCGCCGGATCGAGCGCGCCCATGCGCCGGTTCGCGCCGGCGACCTCATCACCTTTCCGCATCCCAGCGGCGTGCGCGTCGTCCGGGTCGTGCAGCTGCCCGGACGGCGCGGGCCCGCGCCCGAGGCGCAGGGCTGCTACGAAGAACTGAAGCTGGGCAACTAGCCTGCCAAAAATATCCTCATTGACCTTCGGACGCGCCGCGCATAGCAGGGCCGCCGCTGTTAAAACGCTCAAGAGTGCTGACCGATGACCTATGTCGTGACCGACAACTGCATCCGCTGCAAATATATGGATTGCGTCGAGGTCTGCCCCGTGGACTGTTTCTACGAGGGCGAGAATATGCTGGTCATCAACCCCAATGAGTGCATCGACTGCGGCGTGTGCGAGCCGGAGTGCCCGGCCGAAGCGATCCTGCCCGATACCGAGAACGGGTTGGAAAAGTGGCTGGAACTCAACACGAAATTCTCCGCCGAATGGCCGAACATCACGGTAAAGGGCGAAGCCCCGGCCGATGCCGATGCCATGAAGGGCGTCGAGAACAAGCTGGAGCAGTTCTTCTCGCCGGAGCCCGGCTCGGGCAGTTGACACGCCGTCCCGACGATTTCAGCGCAAGTCAAGACCCCAGCTATTGTGGATAACTGGTCAAGGTCGCACTAGTGCTTGCGATGCCCCTGTATTTCTCACCCCCGTCCATGTGTCTGGGGGTGGCCATTTTGTTACGAATCTGCTAAACAGGGATTCAAGAGACGGAGATGGTCGCATCCGTCCGGGAGTATCTGCCTCATGTCTTGACGGTGGCGCCGCGGACTCCTTGGCTTGCGTCCTTATCTGCGCATCTGTGACGCGGCGGTTTTCCGTCCCCGTTTAGAATTAGAAAGGTTGCAAATGGCTGCCAAGGCGCTGTCCTTTGACGTTGGTGATTATGTCGTTTACCCCAAGCATGGCGTGGGCCGTGTCGTGGAGCTGCAGAAGGAGCAGATCGCGGGCATGGAACTGGAGCTGTATGTGCTCCGGTTCGAAAAGGAGCGGATGACGCTCCGCGTGCCGACCAACAAGGCCGAGGGTGTCGGCATGCGCAAGCTGTCCTCCAACAAGACGCTGGAGGAAGCGATCGACACGCTGAAGGGCAAGCCCAAGGTGAAGCGGACGATGTGGTCGCGCCGGGCGCAGGAATATGAGGCGAAGATCAATTCGGGCGACCTGGTGTCGATCGCCGAAGTGACGCGCGACCTGTTCCGCGCCGACGACCAGCCCGAGCAGAGCTATTCCGAACGCCAGATCTTCGAAGCCGCATCCAGCCGTCTCGCCCGCGAACTGGCCGCGATGGAAGAAACGGACGAGCCGAGCGCGCTCAAGAAGATCCTGCGCATCCTTAATGAAGCCGCGCCCAAGCATGCGAAGGCGGAAGGCTGAACTTCAGACGATCGCGCCGACCATGGCGGATCATGTCTGAACGCGAAAAGGGCGTCCCATGCGGGCGCCCTTTTCTGTTGGTTCAACTTTTCCGTTGGTCGAGCGGGGATGGCGCAGCGCTTACTGGCTCTTGGTGCTGCTGGCCGCATCGCGCGCGGCATCGCCGACATCGCTGGCGGCCTGGCCGACCTGCGTTGCCGCGCCTTCGACCGCGTTGTCCTTGCGGGATTGGCTGCTGATCAGGAAGAAGGCGGCAATCGCCACCACCACGACCAGCAACAGCACCGCCAACATCGTGCCGCCGCCGCTGCGCTTTTCCACCACCGTGGTCGTCGTCGCCGGACGTTCTTGATAATCGGCCATGAATATCCTCCTCGTCGTTACGCCACCCGCACGAACAATGCTTGGACCGGGCGGGAGGTTCCTGCGGAGGTCGTCATCCGGGCGACGGCTTGGATGTCGGGGGGCTGAGCGCGACATCGGCTGAGACCCCAGCCTTCGCTGGGGTGACCGGAAAGAGCTGGTTCCAGTGACGGGAAAAGGCTGGTCCGAGGTGACGGGAAAGGCCTGCCCCTATTTGTCCGCCGTCGGCACGAAGGCGCCCTTGGCGCGATCCTTGACCACCTTATCGGCGCGGAAGACCGATCCGCTCATGGTGATGTAGACGCCGGGCGCGGCGACCTGCACCGTGGCGAAGGCCATGCCGAGGTTGAAGCTGGCGTCGCTCTCGCCGAACCGCGCGGGGGCCAGCGCGCCGACCAGCACGATCGTCTTGCCGGCGACGGCGGCCAGCAGCTTGGCCGTTTCCGTCATCGTATCGGTGCCATGGGTGATGATGATGTGGCTTTCCGGCGCGGCGGCGACGCGGTCGCGGATCAGCGCGCGGTCGGCATCGTCCAGTTCCAGACTGTCCTTGCGGGTGACTTCCTCGATCCGGAAGGGGCGCTTGACCCGGGCGATGTCGAGCAGCTTGGCCATCACCGTTTCGCCGACCTGATAGTCGGACAGGGCGTCGAAATAGATTTTGTCGATCGTGCCGCCGGTGGTGAGGACAAGGATCGGCGTGTCGGGGGACAGCATGGCAGCACTCCGGATCAGGGGTAACACCCCTCCTAGAGCATTATCGCGCCGGCCGGAACCGCCGCGCTACCCGCCGCGGGCCATCTCCTCGCCCCGGTCGCGGGCCGCCGTCAGCGTGTCGGTGAGCAGTCGGAGCAGACGGTCGTCGGCGTCGAGGACGTTGAGCCCCTGGCGCGTCATGCCGCCCGGACTGGCGACCTTGTCCGCGAGGACGGCGGGGCTGTCGTTCGCCTGCGCGGCCATGCTCGCCGATCCGCGCACGGTGGCGAGCGCCATGCGGGCCGACTGGTCCGCCGGCAGGCCGATCGCTTCCCCTGCGCGCGCGAAGGCGTCGATGAAGCGGAACAGAAAGGCGGGGCCGCAGCCCGAAAGCGCGGTGACTTCGTTGAACAAGGCTTCGTCGCCGATCCATTCCGCCAGGCCGAGCGGCGCCATCAGAGCGTCCACGGCCGATCGGGTCTCGGGCGAAAGCTCCGCCCCGGCGCAGAGCGCGGTCACGCCCTCGCCAATGCCGACCGGCAGATTGGGCATGGCGCGCACGATCTCGGCCGCAGGCAAGCGCCGGCGCAATTCGGCCAGCGGTGTGCCGGCGAGGATCGAGACGAGGCGGGTGCCGGGCGCGCAGAGCGGCGCCAGTCCGGTCGCGACATCGTCCAACTGATAGGGCTTCATGCCCAGTAGTACGGTGGTGCCAGCGGGCAGCGACGCGGGATAGCTGGTCAGCACCCGCACCCCTTCGGCCACCGCCCGGCCGCTCGGCCGCAGCACGGTGACGCGCGACGGGTCCAGGCCGCAGGCGAGCCAGCGGGCCAACATTTGTCCCGCCATATTGCCGCAGCCGACAAGGAAGAGATGTTCGGGCCAGTGGTTGCGCATCGCGAAAAGGCTCAGGCTTCGCCGCGCGTTTCGATGAGGCTGGCGGAAATCGCCTCGCTCGGGCTCTTGCCGCCCCAGAGGACGAACTGGAACACGGGGTAGAAGCGTTCACATTCGTCGATCGCGGTTTCGATCAGGATCTGCGCCTGGTCGAGCGTCAGCACGCCGCCCGCGCCCAGCAACGCGCCGTGGCGGAAGAGGACGATGCCGCTCGACGACCAGAGTTCGAAATGGCCGAGCCAGAGCTGTTCGTTGATGAGGCCCAGCGTTTCGTAGATAGCGGCGCGCTTTTCCTCGGTAACGCGGATGTCGGGCAGGGCCAGCATCTGCAGCACCTGATCCTCGTCCCGCCAGATGCCGCGCAGCTCATATTGCGCCCACGACCCTTGCGTGCTGGCGACGATCTCATCCTCGCCCACCTGATCGAAGCTCCAGCCATGCGCCTCGAAATAGGCGGCCAGCATGTCGATCGGCGCGGCTTCCTGGCCGCCATTTTCAAATTCGTCGCTGTCCATCATCTGCCGGCCATAGAGCATTTTCCCGGGCGGTGGAAACCGCTCGACTCGGGAAAACGCGTGAAAGCCGTGGATCGTTGCACAAATCCAACGGACAGGGCGCGGGGGCAGGCTATTGCGCGTCGCTCGGCTTGGCCCGGGGGGTGCGAACGGTCTTGGTCACCGGCTCGGCCGAGCGGCCTTCCAGCGCGTCGATCCGGGCCTTCAGCAGTTCGACCTCTTCCCGCGCGGCGGCGGCCAGGGCCTTCACCGCATCGAATTCGTCGCGGCTGACGAAATCCATGCCGCCGATCCACTGTTTGGCCTTTTCGCGAGCGTTGGTTTCGAACTCGCGGCTCATGCCCGCGACGGTTCCGGCCGCGCCGTTCACCAGCTTGGCAAGGTCGTCGAAAAAGCGGTTTTCGCTCTGCATGATCCGTTATCCTCAGTGAGACGCGCGAGGGCGCCAAAAGTCATATCTGGGTCTTGAGCGCGGGCGCGACAAGGGTTTCCGCCTCCGGGTTGAGGCGACCAATCTCATAATTGAGCGTCGCGGCAAAGACCAGCCAGGCGAGATAGGGCAGCAGCAACAGCCCGGCCGCGCGGCGGATGCGCCAGAAAAGCCAGGCCGTCACGGCGACGGCGAGCAACAGGACGAGGATGAGGATCAGCGCATTGTCGACCTGGTGTGCGCGGAAGAAAAGCGGCGACCAGAGGAGGTTCAGCACCAGCTGGATGAGGAAGAGCAGGATGGCGGCGCCCCGCCCCTTCGCCCCGCGCGCGTGGACGACCATGGCGAGCGCCAGCCCCATGAGGATGTAGAGGATGGTCCAGGCGGCGCCGAACGCCCAGCCCGGCGGCATGAAGTCGGGCTTGACGAGCGCCGCGAACCAGCGATTGCCATAGCCGCTGTTGGCGAACTTGCCCGAGAGGAAGCCGAGCAGGACGATCAGCGGAACAAGGACCAGCGCCCAGCGCAGATAGGCCAGGCGCAACTGACCGGGGGACGCGATCTCGTTCATCGGCAACGCAGCTCCACTAACCCTCATTCGGCGGCTTCGGGCGAATCCTTCAAGGCCGAGTCAAGCCGCCGACTCACGGTTTGCGGTGAAACGGTTCGTCTCGCAACCCGCGAATAGAGGATGGGGATGAGGAACAGCGTGATGAGGGTGGCAAGCGAGACGCCGAAGACGACGACGACACCGATGGACTGGCGCGCTGCGGCGCCGGCCCCGCCGCGAATGACCAGCGGCACCGCGCCGATGACGGTGGCGATGGAGGTCATCAGGATAGGGCGCAACCGGCGGGCGGCGGCCTGGCGGATGGCGTCGGCGATCGCCAGCCCCTCGTCGCGCAGCTGGTTGGCGAACTCGACGATCAGGATGCCGTTCTTGGCGGCAAGGCCCACCAGCATGACGATGCCGATCTGGCTGTAGAGGTTGATCGATCCGCCGGTCAGCGCGAGGCCCAGCACGCCGCCCGCAACCGCCAGCGGCACGGTGGCGATGATGACGCCGGGATGGATGAAGCTTTCGAACTGGGCGGCGAGCAGCAGATAGACGATGAGGATGGTGAGGCCGAAGACCAGCCAGATCGATCCGCCCGTCTCGCGCAAGGACTGGCTTTCGCCGCGATAGCCGATGGCGAGGACCTCGGGCGACTGGCGCGCCTGCCCCTCCAGATAGGTCAGCGCCTCGCCCAGCGAAGTGCCCGGCGCCAGGCCGGCGGTCAGGGTGATGGCGCGCAGCTTGTTGTAGCGGTTCAGTTGGCGCGGGCCAGCGACTTCGCGCACGCTCACCACCGCGGAGAGCGGCACCAGCGCGCCGGTGCGGGTGCGGACCTGGATGCGTTCGAGGTCGGCGAGCGTCTGGCGCCCTTCCCTCTCCGCCTGGACCAGCACGCGATATTCCTCGCCCCGGTCGACATAGGTGGTGACGCGGCGCGAGCCCAGCAGGGTCTGCAGCGCCTGGCTGATCGCGCTGGCCGACACGCCGAGGTCGCCGGCGCGCTGCTGATCCACGTCGATCCGCATCTGCGGCTTGGTTTCCTTGTAGTCGCTGTCGAGATTGACGAGGCCCGGGTTGCTCGCTGCCGCCGCCATGATCCGGTCGCGGGCGGCCACCAGCCCTTCATAGGTGGAGCCGGCGAGCACGATATTGACCGGCAGCCCGCGCCCCCGCCCCAGGCCCGATCGCGGCGCGACATTGCCGCGCACGCCGGGCTGGTTGGCGATGACCTTGTTGATGCGGTCGGCGACCTGCGCGGTGGTGATGGTCCGGTCTTCCCAGGGATGCAGGAAGGCGATGATGTTGCCGCCGTTGAAATCGTCGCTCGCGCCGAAGCCGCCGGGGGTGCGCATGTTGAGCACCTTGAGGCTGCCGTCCCTGAGCAGGGGATCAAGATCGCCCTCGATCTTCCTCATATAGGCCTTCATCCGATCGAAGCCGGTGCCTTCGGGCGCGCTGATCTGCCCGTCGATGACGCCGGTATCTTCCGCCGGCGCCAGTTCGTTGGGCAGCGTCAGAAAGAGCGCGCCCGCCACGCCGAGGAAGAGGAGCAGCGCCGCCAGGGCCGCCATCGGCCGGCTAAGGACGCGGTCTAGCAGCCGGGCATAGGCGCCTTCGAGCCGCTGGAAACGATCGTCGACCCAGCGCGCCAGCCGGCCGCGCTCGCTGTGGCGCAGCAGCTTGGAGCAGAGCATGGGTGCGAGGCTGAGCGAGATGAAGCCGGAAAAGGCGATGGCCGCGATCATCGCGATCGCCAGTTCGCGGAAGAGGAGGCCGGTCTGGCCGGCGAGGAACATGACCGGCACGAACACGGCGCAGACCACCAGCGTCGTGGAAATGATCGCGAAGCCGACCTGCCGGGTGCCGCGATAGGCGGCGAGCAGCGGGTCCTCCCCCTGTTCGATGCGGTGATAGACATTTTCCAGCACCACGATCGCGTCGTCGACGACAAGGCCGATCGCCAGCACGAAGGCAAGCAATGTCAAGAGGTTGAGCGACAGGCCGAGCAACCACATCACCGCGCAGGTCGCCAGCAGGCAGATGGGCACGGTGATCGACGGGATGATGGTCGCGCGCAGCGACCCCAGGAACAGGAAGATGACAAGGATGACCAGGATCGCCGCTTCGACCAGCGTATCATAGACATTGTCGATCGCGCGGCTGATGAAGAGGGACTCGTCCGAGCCGATATTGACCCTCATCCCCTGCGGCAGGTTGGGGCGCAGCTGTTCGATCAGCGCCTTGGCGCGCTCGGCGACCTCCAGCGTGTTGGCGCCCGATTGGCGGATGATGCCGATGCCGATGCCGGTCCCGCCATTGGAGCGGAAGGAGGTGTAGGGATTTTCCGCCCCCTGCTCGATCCGCGCGACGTCGCCCAGCTTCACCTGATAGCCGTCGGCGCCGCGTCCGACGACCAAGGCGGCGAACTGGTCCGGGGTCGAAAAGGCGCGCTCCACGCGCAGCGTCTGGTTCTGGTCGCGCGATTCGAAGCGGCCTGCGGGCAGTTCCACATTCTGGGCGCGCAGCGCGCCTTCGATGTCGGCGGGCGTCAGGCCGAAGGCGGCGAGCTTTTCGGCGTTGAGCCAGATGCGCGTCGCAGGCCGCTCGTCAGTGCCGCCATTGACCCTCGCGACGCCGTCGATCGCCGAGAAACGGTCGACGACGTTGCGGTCGAGATAGTCGGCGATCTGCGTTGGCGTCCAGCCGGGCCGGGTAAAGACGATGAACAGGATCGGGCGGGCGTCGGCGTCGACCTTGCGGATTTCAGGCGCCAGCGCGTCTTCGGGCAGGTCCTCGATCACCGCGCCGACACGGTCGCGCACGTCATTGGCGGCGGAGTCGATGTCGCGCGAGGGATCGAATTCGATGCTGATCGTGGAGGTGCCGTCGCGGGACGTCGAGGTGATGTTCTGGATGCCCTGAACGCCGGCCACCGAATCCTCGATGATCTGGGTGATGCGCGTTTCGACCACCGATGCCGCCGCGCCGGTATAGCTGGTTTCGACCGAGACGATCGGCGGATCGGTATCGGGATATTCACGGACGGAAAGGCTGAGATAGCCGACCAGGCCGACGATGCAGAGCAGCACCGCGAACACCGCGGCAAAGACCGGGCGGCGAACGGAAAGGTCGGAAAGCTGCATGCCCCTGCCCTCAGGCGCCGCCGGCGGCACGGTCCGCCATTTGCGCGCGGGGGCCGGCCTTGTCGCCCGGCAGGCGGACGGGAACCCCGTCGGTCAGCTTGACGACGCCGTCGGTGACGACCGTCTCGCCCGGCTTCACCCCGTCCAATATCTCCACCAGCCCGTTCTGGCGGATGCCGGTGCTGACCTTGACGCGCTTCGCCTTGCGGTGGGCGACCAGGAAGAGGAAGCGATCCTCGCCATCGCCCACCACCGCGAGTTCGGGGACGGCGAGCGACTGGCGCTGGCGGGCGACGACGCTGACGGTCAGCAGCATGCCGGGCTTCAGCATCCGGTCCGGATTGGGCAGGATCGCCCGCACCCGCACGGCGCGCGTGGCGGGGTCGATGACCGGGTCGATCGTCGCGATCGTGCCAGTGAAAGGCTGGTCCGGATAGGCCGAGGCGGTCGCCCGGATGGCCTGGCCCTCACGGATCATCGCGAGGCGCGTTTCGGGCACGGTGAAGTCCAGCTTGATGCGCGAAATGTCGCTGACGGTCGCGATCGGCGTGCCGGCGGTGACGATCGCGCCGGGCGATACGGTACGCAGGGAGACCCAGCCAGTGAAGGGCGCGCGGATGATCCGGTCGCCGATGGAGGCGCGCGCAAGCTGGGCATTGGCGCTGGCGGAACGGGCGGCGGCGACCTGCTGGTCGAGGCTGGCGCTGGTGGCGAAGCCCCGGGCCTTCAGCGCCTGGATCCGATCGAGCTGCTGCCGGGCCTGGAGCGCCTGCGCCTCGGCGGCGGCGAGTTCCGCGCGTTCCTGGCCGACGACCAGCGTCGCGATCACCTGTCCCCGGCTGACATAGCCGCCGTCGGTGAAGTTGATCGAGCTGATGCGCTCCGTCACCGGCGCGGACAGCACGACCTGTTCATTGGCGAGCGCCGTGCCGACCGCATCGAGCGTGTTGGTGAAGGTGGCGGTACGGATCGGCGAGGCTTCCACCAGGGCGGGGGGACGCGCTTTCTTTTCCTTGCCCCCACCGCAGGCGGCCAGGGTCAAGGCAAGAAGACAAAGGGGCAGGGCAGAGCGCATAGGGAGGGGCTAACGGGCCTTTGCTGGCGATACAACCAAAGCATTGTCGCGAAATGTTGCTACGCCCTGCACAACGAAGGGGCGGCGATTATCCGCCAAGCCGCGCGTAAATCAGAAATTCGACATTGCCCTGCGGCCCGGTGATGGGGCTGGGCACGATGCCCTCCACCTGCCAGCCCTGCGCCGTGACCCATTGGCTGACCTCATCGCAAACCCGGCTGTGGATCGCGGGGTCGCGCACGACGCCGCCCTTCCCCACTTCTTCGCGGCCGGCCTCGAACTGGGGCTTGATGAGCGCGACGAGCTGCGCGCCGGGGCGGGCGAAGCCGATCGGCCGCTCCAGCACCTTGGCG
>DATEJA010000394.1:0-5872 GCA_035278405.1 Sphingobium sp.
CCGCTGAGCGCATCCGAAGACTCGGATCGAAAAAACTTGTGACGATCGATCAGAATGAAATTCGTGAAACTCGCTTGATGCCCAAAGCCGACCGCCCCGATCTGCCGACTTCGTCCGCGCGCTTCAACGAGGAGCGCGCCACCTTCACCCTGAAGGGCAGCGACCAGCCCAGTCTCGAGGCGGGAGTCGCCGCCATTCGCGAGGTGCTGGCGACGCTGCCGGCGCGGCCCGGTGTCTATCGGATGCAGGATGCGCGCGGCGAGGTGCTCTATGTCGGCAAGGCGCGGGCCCTGCGCAACCGCGTCGCCAATTATGTGCAGGTGGAGCGGCTGCCGATCCGCTTGCAGCGCATGATCAGCCAGTGCCGCTCGATGACCATCGTCACCACCAACAGCGAGGCCGAGGCGCTGTTGCTGGAGGCGCAGCTGATCAAGCGATTCCGCCCGCCTTACAATGTCCTGCTGCGAGACGACAAAAGCTTCCCCTTCATCCTGCTGCGCGAGGATCACGCCTTCCCCCGCGTGCAGAAGCATCGCGGCGCGCGCAAATATCAGGGGCGCTATTATGGTCCCTTCGCCAGCGCCGGGTCGGTGACACGGACGATCAACGCCCTGCAGAAGCTGTTCCTGCTGCGCAGCTGCACCGACAGTTTCTTCGCCAACCGTTCGCGCCCCTGTTTGCTGTACCAGATCCGCCGCTGCTCCGCGCCTTGCGTCGGCCGGATCGATGCGGGCGGCTATGCCGAACTGGTCAAGGACGCGCAGGACTTTCTCGGCGGCAAGTCGACGGCGGTGCAACGGAAGCTCGGCCAGGCGATGGAAACGGCAGCGCAAGCGCTCGACTTCGAGCAGGCGGCGGTGTTGCGCGATCGGCTGAAGGCGCTGACCTTCATCCAGGGCAGCCAGGCGATCAATGCCGAAGGGCTGGGCGACGCCGACATTTTCGCGCTGGCGACGAAGGGTGGGGCGATGTGCATCCAGGCCTTCTTCATTCGGGGCGGGCAGAATTGGGGGCATCGCAGCTTTTTCCCCGTCCACACCGCCGAGGTGGCGGAGGAGGAGGTGCTGGCGAGCTTCATGGCGCAATTTTATGAGGAAGTGCCGCCGCCCAAGCTGATCCTCTCCGACCGCGCGCCGGCGGAGTGCGAGTTGATCGCCCAGGCGCTCGGCGAACGGGTCGGCGCCAAGGTGCGGATCGAAGTGCCCCAGCGCGGCGACCGGACGCGGCTCATCAAGCAGGCGCAGCGCAACGCGGTGGAGGCGCTCGACCGGCGACTGGCGGAAACGACGACCCAGGCCAGGGTGCTGGAGGAAATGGTCGAGACGTTCGGGCTGGACGGCGTGCCGGACCGGATCGAAATCTATGACAACAGCCATATTCAGGGCAGTCATGCCCTGGGCGCGATGGTGGTCGCGGGGCCGGAAGGGTTCCGCAAGGGCGCCTATCGCAAGTTCAACATGAAGAACCCCGAAACATCGAATGATGACTTCGCGATGATGCGGGAGATGTTCGAGCGGCGCTTCGGTCGCGCGGCGCGGGAGGATCCCGATCGGGACAGCGGGGAATGGCCCGACCTGGTGCTGATCGACGGCGGCAAGGGGCAGCTGTCGGCGGCTCGCGCGATCCTGGAGGATATGGGGATCGAGGATATCTGCATGATCGGCATCGCCAAGGGACCGCATCATGGGCGCGAGGGGCGGGAGGTGTTCCATATGCCGGACGGGCGCGAAATCACCTTCCCGCTCAATCATCCGGTGCTGTTCTACCTGCAGCGACTGCGCGACGAGGCGCACCGCTTCGCGATCGGGGCGCATCGGCAGAAGCGAAGCAAGGCGATCACCGTCAGTTCGCTTGACGAGGTGCCGGGGATCGGCCCGTCGCGCAAGAAGGCGCTGCTGATGCATTTCGGGACGGCGAAGGCGGTCAAGAGCGCCGCGCTGGAGGATCTGCTGAAGGCGCCGGGCGTGTCGAAGGCGGTGGCGCAGCAGGTTTACGATTATTTCCATGGATGAAGTGGCGAGAAAAACGCGTTTTCCGGAATGGCTAGACCCCTGTTTCCCTTGCCTTTTTGCTGATCTGGTTTAGCCTGCCCCAACAGACCAAGCTCAACCCGACGATGCCCGTGTCGCTGTTGGAGGAAGGGAACAAGTCACCGGAAATGAGGGGTAGGGAAAGCAAGTATCGGAATTTCCCTCGACGGGAACGGTTGCTTTCCTATAGTTGGTTTTTAGTGGTGAGGGTCGCAGTTCACCGCCCTGAATACGATACCAGACTAAAGTAATATATCTAAAATAATAGTCGCAACGGTCGTGGGGACAATCAACGCGTGCAGCATCGGCATGGCGAACTGGTGAGGACATTGAACAGGCGGCGCCTGCCGGCGCTATCGCCTCTCCGGCCGTGGCGGATGCTCGACGTGACCCGGCTGGCGCTGGCGATCGTCTATGCGCTGGCCAGCTTGATTTTCACCTCCCCGCGCCTGTGGGCCGAGCCGGCCGAACATGCGATCATCCTGGCGATGCTGCTGCTCGCGACGGCCGCCCTGCTGCTGTCGGGCCGCTCCTGGGTCATCGAGATGCGGCTGCGCAAGCCGGTCGTCATCCTGGACGCGCTGTTGTTCCTGGCGCTGCTGATCGTCACCAATCCGTCGAACAGCCCCTATTTTCCCGGCAGCCTGTTCGTGGCGGTCGAAACTGCGCTGATCGTCCGTCGTCGCCTGTCGCTGCTGGTCGGCCTGTTCGCCGGGCTGATGGCGGTCGTGACGATCTGGGGCGAGGAACTGGCCGCCGTCCCCGCCGAACCGGAGCCGGAACGGATCGCCCTGCGGATTTTATACCTGGTCATCGTCATCGCCGTGACGGGCGCGCTGCTGGGGCCGCGTCGCGAGCGATTGCTGGAGCGCGAACGGACGGCGCGGCTGGCCGACACCCACTATCCTCCTGCCAAGGAAGGGGCCGGCGCCTTCCTGCTGCAGGCGTTGAAGATCGCGACCGACGCGGACAATGTCGCGGTCCTCTACCGCCTGTCGAACCATGACCAATATCGGTTCGCCTCCACGCACAATGGCGACACGCTGCCCCCGGGCATGGGCGCGCTGCTGGCCGCCGACACGGGTTGGCACGATCGAGCGCGCCGGGGATCGATCAGCCTGTCGCCCGACGGCGTGAACCGGCTTCAACCGCTGACGCGCGAGGGGGAGGGTTGGGCCAACCTTCTGGAAGGCCTGACGGTGATGACGATCCGGGTCTCGCTGGGGACGTTCGAAGCCGTGGGCGCCGCGCAACTGGACGATCCGCGCCATGAGGATGCCGCCGCCATCGCGCACCGGCTGTTCGAGGGCGCGTGCGAGGAACTGATGATCCGCAACAGCCTGGACCTTGCCCATGTCATCGCCGGCGCGCGCGAGCGGGAACGGTTGCAGCGCGAACTGCATGACAGCGTGCTCCAGGCGCTGGCGAGCATCCGTTTCCAGGTCGCGCCGCTGCTGAACGGCGCCATCACCGATCCGCGTCCGGTGATCGAAAATGTCGACCGCGTCGCCAAGGACCAGATCGCGACCATCCGCTACATCATCAACCCGGAGGTGGATGAGGAGGATTTCGCCTATCTGCCCGAAACGCTGGCGATGGTGGTGCGTTCGCTGGGCGACCAATGGGGCATCAGCTGCGAGCTGAAGGTCGAGGACGGCAATTGCGCGACCAGCGCGATGATCGGCCGGGAATTGAGCTTTGCCGTGCGCGAGATCGTCGCCAATGCCGTGCGCCACGCCAAGGCGCGCACGGTCGAATTCTCGCTGCGGCCCGAGGGCAACCGCATCGCGCTGCATGTCACCGACGACGGCGTTCCCAACCTGGCGCGGCTGGGATCGAGCGGGGCCGTGCCCTCGCGATCGCTGATGCGGCGGATCCAGGCGCTGGGCGGCGAGGTGTTCCTGCGCAGCCTGGGCGGGCGGACGATGATCCAGATCACCGTGCCGCGGAAATAGCGCTCGGCAGAGGGTGTCGGGTGGTTCGGGGGCCTTGTGGCGGGGATCCGGAGTTTTTCCTGAGGATAGGGAAGCGCGCTGCGTTTGCGGCGAAGGCGGGGGGCTGTCCTGGGCTCTCGACTGGGCCCCGGCCTTCGCCGGGGAACAGTAGAGGGGGAACCCAAGTCCAAGGTCCGGACTGGCTCTGGCGAGCCAAGTCTTGTTCAGTGTCTTCGCAGGAACAGGCTCTGGAGATCGAGTGTCATTTTGATGGGTTGTTCCCCGGCGAAGGCCGGAGCCCAGTTCCGGCCTTTCAACTGGACCCCCGCCTTCGCCGGGGAAGAGCAGGGGGGTGATAGGTGGATTCACGCGGCGGCGCGGAGGCGCGGAGATTTTTGTGTTTCTTCGCGTCTCCGCGTGAGCAAATCAGGCGCGCACCGGGGGCTTGCTTCGCCTCGGGAGAACGGGGCCAATTCAGCCTCCATTTTGATCTCGAAAGCCGAACTTTCCGCCGGCCCGCGCATTTACCATGAGTTTACCACAAGCGCGCATAGTGGCGCGAATTGAGGCGTGGTTTCGATCTGGAGGGTCCGGTTTCCATGGTGCAGGCGGTGAGGGACCATCTTTATCGGAAGAGCGTGGCGCTGGTCCTGTCGGTGCAGCTCAATCTGGAGCGCATCATCGCCATCTGGGTGCTGATCGCGGCCTTTGCCTGTGGCGTGCGCCTGGCCTTTCCCGCGACGCCCTATGCCGGCCTGCCGGCGATGAGCGGCGTGGGGTTCCTGCCCTATCTGCTGGTGGTGGGGGCGCCGGTGGGCAGCCTGCTGCTGGGGCTGAAGCTGTTTCCCGCCGAACGGATCCATGCCCAGCCGAGCTATCGGCTGGCGCAGGTCGGCCGCTGGCGGAAGATCAATTGCCTGCAGGCGCGGGAAATGTCGCAGTTCGGCCTTTACGGGGTGATGGCTTCGTTGCTGGTGGGCGTGGCGCTCAACGTGCCGGTGCGGACGCTGGAGTTTCTGGCCTCGATCCCGGCGCTGGGAAGCTTTTCGCCGTCCTGGTTCGTGGGCCTCTATACGGTGATGCTCGCCGATGTGGTGCTGCTGTCCAGCCTCTACATGTTCGCTTTCGCCATGGCGTTGCGGCTGGTGCCGCTGTTCCCCCGTTTCCTGGTGATGGTGTGGGGCGTCGACCTGCTGGCGCAGCTCGCCATCGCCCATCTGGTCGCGGGCATGAGCAACGTGCCCCAGGTGGTGGACGCCGCCTTGCTGGCCGTGCTGACCGGCAATGTGAAGAAGGTGCTGATCAGCGCCGCGCTGTGGCTGCCCTATCTGCTGCTGTCGGAACGGGTGAACATCACCTTCCGCAACCGCGTGAGCGCCTGAGGGGAGCATAACGGCTCTCTCTCACCCGCTGCCTGCTAGATTGTCTTACCCTGGCTGGCCGGCGAGGCGCTTGAGCGCCTGACGCCAATCCATTGCTCCCTCTACGCTTTTGCGAATCGCGGCGTCATGCGCGGTGGAAGGAGCGTGAGTCGCGACGAACAGCGTGGTGACCATCGGCTGCGCTTCACTCGCCGGCTGTGCACGAACGGTCGTCCGGTCATCGCGCGGCAAGGCTATTTCGCGCCGCGAAAGGGCCGGCGAGGGACTATTGCCTTTAGTTATATAACCCTCTGTTCCGCCTGTATCTGCCATTCTTCAAGAAGATGAAAAAGCGATCTTGGACTGTTTTACTGGATAGTGCCGCAGATATAGTCGGCAGATTCGGCGAATAGCATAAGAAGTCATCAAAGATTATTTGAAAATACGACAGGTATATAACCAAAGATATATTCATAATGGCTTCTCATTTACTTCAGGAAACAAACATGAGAAGCAAAGATGGTTAACAAAAAATCGAGATAACATA
>DATEJA010000395.1:0-3503 GCA_035278405.1 Sphingobium sp.
GGCCGCCTCCCCTGCCATGCGCCCGGCGCCTGCGCCGGCCCGCACAGCCAGCGCCGCGCCGCTCGGCGCCAATGTCCAGGGACCACCCGCGCCTGGCACCGAGTTGACGGCCACGCCGCGCCCGCAACCGACTGCGCCCGCACCCTCGGCGGCGAGCCAGCTGAACGCCATCACTCTGGCACAGGCATCCCCGCCAGCCTCATCCCCGCCAGCTGCACCCCCGCCGGCCTCCGCCCCGATGCCGGCGCAGGCAGCGCCGGTCGCGCGGCAGCAGCCCGATCCGCAAGCGACCCGGACCCTAGCCGACATCATCCACGCGATCGACGTGCCGGAAGCGGAGCGCCAGTCCAGCGTGCAGGCGGTCGACCTCGCCGAAATCGAGAAGATGCAGACGGCGCGCCGCCTCGCCGCCGCCGACAAGGCGAAGAAGGCGGCGGCCAAGGCCAAGGCGGACGCTGCCGCCAAGGCCAAGGCCGAAGCGGACGCCAAGGCGAAGAAGGAAGCCGACGAAAAGGCGCGGCTTGCCGCCAATCCCTCGCGCAACTGGGTGCAGATCGGCACGGGCGCGGATCGCGGCGCGCTGGCCTTCACCCTCAAGGGCCTGCGCCGCAAATATGACGAGGTCGCGCCCCAGGATGGCTGGGTGGCCAGCTGGGGGCGGACCAATCGCCTGCTGATCGGCCCCTTCGCCAGCTTCACCCGCGCCAAGACGGTGGAATCGAAGCTGAAGGCCGCCGGCGCCGACGTCTTCGCCTGGCAGAGCGATGCCGGCGAGGTCGTCGAGCGGCTGGGCGGCAAATAAGGCAGGACCGATGCCGCCGCTCGCCCCCTATGCTTCGCATGCCGACCGCAGCCGGGGCCGCCTCCATGCCGAACCGGGTGGCGAGATGCGAGGGCCGCGCGACATTTTCCAGCGCGATCGCGACCGCATCATCCATTCGATTGCCTTCCGCCGCCTGCGCCACAAGACGCAGGTTTTCGTGTCGCCCGACGGAGATCATTTCCGCGTCCGCCTGACCCACAGCCTGGAGGTGGCGCAGATCGGACGGACGACCGCCCGGACCTTGGGCCTCAACGAGGACCTGACGGAGGCGCTGTGCCTGGCCCATGACATCGGCCATCCGCCCTTCGGCCATGCCGGCGAGGATGCGCTGGAAGCGGCGCTCGACGATCATGGCGGCTTCGATCACAATGCGCATACGCTGCGCACGCTGATGCTGCTGGAATCGCCCTATCCCTGCTTTGCCGGCCTCAATCTGAGCTGGGAAATGCTGGAGGGGCTGGCCAAGCATAATGGCCCGATCGTCCGGCCCGGCTGGGCGATGCGCGAAGTCGACGCCCTGTTCCCGCTCGACCTTGCCAGCCACAGTTCGCTGGAGGCGCAGCTCGCTGCGATCGCGGACGACATTGCCTATGACAATCATGATATCGATGACGGATTGCGCGCGGGCCTGCTGACGCTCGACCAGCTGCTGGACGTGCCGCTCGTCAAGCGCTGCTGGGACCGGGTGCGTGCCCGCTATCCCGACGTGCCGCAGGACCGGCTGCTGCGCGAACTGGTGCGCGAGCAGATCGGTGTCATGGCCAACGACCTGATCGCCGCCACGCGTGACAATATCGCCCGGTCCGGCGTCGAGACGGTCGAGGATGTCCGCGCGGCGGGGCGGACGCTGGTCGGCTTTTCGCCCGAACTGGCGGCGCAGGAGCGCGACCTCAAGCGCTTCATGTATGCGACGCTCTACCATCACCCCTCGCAACTGGCGGCGGCGGACCGTGCCCGCATCATCGTGCGCGACCTGTTCCACGCCTATCAGCGCCAGCCCGAGCTGATGCCGGCGGAATGGCAGGGCGACTGCATGTTGGAGGAGCCGCGCCGCAGCCGGCACATCGCCGATTTCATCGCCGGCATGACCGACCGCTATGCCGAAGCGCGCCATGCCGAGATTTTCGGGGAAATGGCGCTCGTTTAAAGCCCATGTTGTTGCGGCGGGTGCAGGCGATCCCTAGCTTGGCACCCATGACCTTGCACCCGCAGATCGCCGCGCTGGCCGGCCAGATGGAAGATCTGGCCGCCTTTCTGCGCGGCCAGGGCGACCGCCGCTGGTCGGGCAGGGTGGAGCTGTGCGCCCACCTTGTCGCCGACTCCAACTTCGCGGGCGTCGAGCGTTTCCTGCGCCTGTTCGATGGCGAAGATGGGCTCGACAGCCTGACGCTGCCCAGCGCGGCGGCGAACGGCCGCTTCGCCGAACTGCGCAAGGTGACGCGGACGCTGGCCGAGCGGCTGGCGCGGGAAGAAGGCGTCGCCGATTGAGCGATTGACGGCGCCCTGTGTTTCGCCCAAGGACTCCTTGTCGCCGGGCTTCGAGGATTCGGGCCCGGACATGATGCGGGAGAGCATGGGGGCCTTTCAGGCCAGCCCATCGCCGAAGGAGCAACCGCCCCGGAATCTCTCAGGCCAAAGGACCGCATCATGGGCAGGCACTCTGGAAAGCGGACGGTGAACGCCGTCCCACCGAAGGGGTAAGCCATCCAGCCGCATGGCCGGTGGTCAAAGCTCTCAGGTTCCGTGACAGAGGGGGTGACAGACGCCACGGGTCCGACTCCGGACATGGGCGTTTGTCGCCATGACCCATTCACGGAAAGGCCGCCCCCATGTCCGGCAATGACGACATCGCCCATATCGAAGAAGAATTGCCGCTGCAGGAACTGCCGCTGGATAGCTGGCATCGCGCCCGGGGCGCGCGCATGGTCGGCTTTGCCGGCTATCACATGCCGATCCAATATGAAGGCATCATGGCCGAGCATGGCTGGACCCGCGAACATGCCGGGCTGTTCGACGTCAGCCATATGGGCCAGCTCACCTTCTCGGGCGAAGGCGTGGACGAGGCGCTGGAGCAGCTGTTGCCGAGCGACATCAAGGGGCTGAAGCCCTTCCGCCAACGCTATTCGATGCTGCTGGATGAAGAGGGCGGCATCCTCGACGACCTGATGGTCTCCCGCCTGGGCGGCGGCGCCTTTGACGGCGCGGATATCTACATGGTCGTCAACGGCGCGACCAAATATGACGATATCGGCTGGATGATCGAGCATCTGCCCGACGAGGTCGTCATGAACCATATGGACGAGCAGGCGCTGCTCGCCCTTCAGGGGCCGGAGGCGGGCGCGGCCTTGGCCAGCCTGATCCCCGAGACAGCCGATCTGCTGTTCATGCAATCGGGCCTTTTCATCTGGCGCGGCGTTCCGCTGTGGATCAGCCGATCGGGCTATACCGGCGAGGACGGGTTCGAAATCAGCGTGCCGGCCGGGGATGTGGTGCTGCTCGCCGATGCGCTGTGCGACCTGCCCCAGGTGAAGCCGATCGGCCTTGGCGCGCGGGATTCGCTGCGGCTGGAGGCGGGGCTGCCGCTCTATGGCCATGACCTGACGCCCGCCGTCAGCACCATCGGCGCGGACCTGGGCTTCGCCATCCAGAAGCGCCGGCGCGAGGAAGGCGGCTTCATCGG
>DATEJA010000396.1:0-2765 GCA_035278405.1 Sphingobium sp.
TTGGTGCCGGTGATGGCATAGCTGCCATCGTCGCGCTTCACCGCCTTGGTCTTGATGAGGCCGAGGTCGGTGCCGGCATGTGGCTCGGTCAGGTTCATGGTGCCGGTCCATTTGCCCGAAACCATGTTGGGGAGATATGTCTGCTTCTGTTTCTCGCTGCCCTTGGCGATCAGGGCGGAGACGGCGCCGCTGGTCAGGCCATGATACATTTCGAAACTGTGGTTGGCCGACAGCACATATTCGCCGACGGCCGAGGCGATGACGTTTGGCAGGCCCTGACCGCCATATTCGGTGGGCGCGTGCAGGGTGGTCCAGCCGCCCTCCACATAGGTGTCGAACGCCTGTTTGAAGCCGGGCGGGGTCGAGACGCTGCCGTCGGGATGGCGGGTGCAGCCTTCCTTGTCGCCCACCGCGTTCAGCGGGAACAGGACCTCCGCCGCCATCCTGCCGCCTTCGGTCAGGATCGCGTCGACCAGATCCGGCGTCGCGTTCTGGAAACCGGGCAGATTGGCGAAGCGGTCGAGCCCGACGACATGGTCGAGCACGAAGCGGGTTTCGCGAAGCGGGGCGGCATAGCTGGGCATGATCTTCTCCGGGACGATTATGTTCTGGCTGAAAGGCGGCGCGTCACGGCCTGGCGATCGCCTTCACGAAGTCGGACAGTTCGGCGATGGCGGCATCGATATCCGCCTTCTGTCGGGTGAGGAGGTCGATTCGCGCCGTGCATTTGGCGACGGTGACGCGCCGCTGCTCCTCATGTTCCTCGTCCGCATCATATAGGTCGATCATCTCGCGAATGTCGGCAAGGCTGAAGCCGACTCGCTTGCCGCGCAGGATCCAGGCAAGCCGGGCGCGGTCGCGGCGCGAATAGATGCGCGCCAGGCCCTGCCGTTCCGGCGCGATCAGCCCTTCATCCTCATAAAAGCGAAGGGCGCGCGCGGTGACGCCGAATTCTTCCGACAGGTCGGTGATGCTGTAGGTCTGGCGGTCCTGATGGTCGGGCAGTTCGATGCCCGCAATGCTGCTGCGCTGATCCATGGCGGCAAATTAGGGATGCTTTACGTTAACGTCAAGTTTGATCTGGGTTGGGCGCTTTTGTCCTGATGACAGGGGCGCGCACGCCCGCTAAGGGCCTGCGTCATGCTGGGGGCGATCAGACATTCGGAGACGTGGCGGGGCGTAATGGCCGCGCTGGCTCTGCTTGTCCTGGCGATCCAGCTGATCGCGCCGTCGGGCTTCATGCCGGTGCGCACCGAGCGCGGCGTCGTGGTGACGCTCTGCACCGGCCAGGGCGCGGTCAATGTCCTGGTCGAACGCAGCCGGGCGCCGGGCAAGGCGGACCATCAGCGTGATGAGGGCGGGCCGGTGCAGCAGCATTGCGCCTTTGCCGCATCGGTCCAGCCGCTGGTGCCGCCGCTGACCCTGGCCGACCTGCCGCTGCCGGCGTGGCAGCTGGCGTTCGGGCCGATCGCCTTCGCGCTCAAGACCGGGCTGATCGCGCGGCTGGCGGCGCCGCCTCCGCCTTCATCGGGACCGCCCGCGACCTTCTGAAAAATCCTGCTCGGCTCTGTGCCGCGTCTTTCGACATTTTCAGAAGGTTTTCATTTCCATGTCCCATTCCCCGCTCTCGCGCGGCGTTTCGCTGTGCGCGCTTGCCTGTTCGTTCGTCGCCATCCCCGCCTTTGCCGATGAGGCGCCCGAGGGCCGCATCATCGTCACCGCCAGCCCGCAGATCGAGGAGGCGGCCGCCCGCGCCCAGCGCACGGCGGGCGGCGTCGATGTCGTTCCGGCCGACAGGTTCGAAAACAAGGTCGCCGTGTCGCTGCGCGATGCGCTCGCCTTTTCCCCGGGCGTCTATACCCAGCCGCGCTTCGGGCAGGAGGTGCGCATCTCGATCCGCGGATCGGGCCTGTCGCGCGGCTATCATATGCGCGGCCTGACGCTGCTGCAGGACGGCATCCCGATCAACATGGCCGACGACAATGGCGACTTCCAGGAACTGGACCCGGCGGTCTTCCAGCATCTGGAGGTCTATCGCGGCGGCAATGCGCTGCGGCTGGGCGGATCGACGCTGGGCGGGGCGATCAACGCGGTCACGCCGACCGGCCGCACGGCGCCGGGAGCGGAGCTGAGGATCGACGGCGGGTCGTTCGACACGCTGCGCGCCAAGGCCGCCTATGGCTATGCCGACGCGCGGGGCGACGCGTGGATGGCGATCACCGGCGATCGATCGGACGGCGACCGGGCGCATGGTGAGCGCAAGGCGCTGCGCTTCAACGGCAATGTCGGCCTGAAGCTGAGCGACCGGGTCGAGACGCGCTTCTATGCGAGCGCGCAGACGATCCGGCAGAAGCTGTCGGGGGCGCTGACCGAAGCCGATGCGCTGGGTCAGCCGGCAAAGGGCAGCTTCGTCGGCGACCAGGCGCGCAATATCGATTCGATCCGCCTGCAGAACCGCACGACGGTGCAGATCGACGGCGGGCAGCTGGCGTTCGGCGCCTATTATAATGCCAAGGCGCTCAACCATCCGATCTATCAGGTGGTGGACCAGAAGTCGGAGGATCGCGGGCTGTTCGCCAGCCTGGATTGGGCGGGCGATCTCGCTGGCCTGCCGGTCGAGCTGACCCTGGGCAGCCAGGCGCGGTTCGGCAGGGGCGATTTCCGGCAGTTCGTCAATGTGAACGGAAAGGCGGGCGCGCCGACCTTGGTCCAGCGGGCCCATGCGCAGACGATCAACAGCTATGGTGAAGCGCGGGTGGCGCCGG
>DATEJA010000397.1:0-6663 GCA_035278405.1 Sphingobium sp.
GCGGCGCGGCGTCACCGTGCTGTTTTCCACCCATGTCATCGCCCATGCCGAACGGCTCTGCGAACGCATCGCCATCGTCGCGGGCGGGCGGATCCGCTTCGAAGGATCGGTGGGCGAAGCGCGCGATCAGCTGCGCCCGAAAGTCCGCCTGCGCACCCGGGCGAGCGACGGCAGCTGGCGCCGCGCCCTGCCCACCGAAACGCTGGCGGAGGACGGCGCCTGGCAGTTCGATCTGCCCGACGAAGGCATCGAGCCGTTGCTGCGCGCCTTGCTGGACGGGCAGGCGGGGATCGAAAGCCTGTCGATCGAGCGGCCGGGGTTGCACGACGCCTTCGTCGCGATCGCAGGCGCGGCAGCCGCCCGGCAGATGGACGTCGATCATGACGGGGAGGCGGCCGCTTGAAGGAAATATTGCGGGCCGCGCTGGTCATCGCACGGCGCGACTTTTCCGCCGTCATCCTGTCGAAGACCTTCATCCTGTTCCTGTTGGGCCCGCTTTTCCCGGTGGTCATCGGGATGGCGTTCGGCGGCCTGGGCGAAAAGATCACGACCGAAAGTCTGCGCCCGACCGTCGGCATTTCCATGGGCAAGGCCGACCGGGAGCAGATGGAGCGCGCTTATCAGGCGTTGGCGAACCGCATCGGCAAGGAAAATCTGCCGCGCCTGCGCCGCGCCCCGCAGGGTGATCCCCGTGCCCTGCTGGCGCGCCCGGACGCCCGCTTCATCGCCATCGTGTCCGGCTCCCTCGACCGGCCGATACTGACCGGCAAGCCGACGGACCTTGGCTGGCTGGAAGGCGACGTCGGCCTCATCGCCAGCGCCGCGCTCGCCGGCGAGCGTTTGCCGCACGTCAAGGTGACCAAGCAGTTCGTCGCCGCCAGCGCGGGCGCGGAGGCGCAGTCGCGCCTGCTCACCGGCCGCGCGGCGCAGGTGCTCATCTTCCTGCTCACCATGCTGCTTGCCGGCATGGTCCTTTCCAACCTGGTCGAGGAAAAGACCAACAAGGTGATCGAGATATTGGCCGCCGCCGTGCCGATCGACGCGGTTTTCCTGGGCAAGTTGATCGCGATGCTGGCGATGAGCTTCGTCGGCATCTGCTTCTGGGGATCGGGCATCTTCTTCGGCGTGCGGCTGTTCGCCGCGCCGGGCATGGCGGCGCCGACGCCGGCGGTGGGCTGGCCGGTCTTCCTGCTGCTGGGCACCATCTATTTCACCATGGCCTATGCGCTGCTGGGGTCGCTGTTCCTGGGCATCGGCGCCCAGGCCGCGACCGTGCGGGAGGTGCAGACGCTCAACATGCCGGTCACCATGGCGCAGATGGGCATCTTCTTCTTCGCCACCTATGCGGTCGACCATATGGGGTCGGCGCCCGAACTGGCGGCGACGATCTTCCCCTTCTCCTCGCCCTTCGCGATGATCGCCCGTGCCGCGCAGGACGCCGCGATCTGGCCGCATCTGCTCGCGATCGTCTGGCAGGCGATCTGGGTCGCGGTCATCATCCGCCTCGGCGTCTGGCTTTTCCGCCGCCATGTGCTGAAGTCCGGCCAGGCGCAGAGCCGGGGGCTGTTCAGGCGGCGGTCAGCCTCGACGCGCTAAGGGAACAGCATGACCCGGCGGCAACTTCTGAGCGGCGCCCTGTGCGGCATTGCGGCCGCTGCTCTGTCGCGCCTGGGGTTGGGCGAGGCGCAAGCCGCCTATCCCTTTGCCCTCAGCGATGATGAATGGCGCCGCCGGCTGTCACCGCTCGCCTATCAGGTGTTGCGGCATGAGGCGACGGAACATCCCTTCACCAGTCCGCTGAACAAGGAACATCGGAAGGGGACCTTCGCCTGCGCCGGATGCGGGCAGTCGCTCTTCAGTTCGCAGACCAAATTCGATAGCGGCACCGGCTGGCCCAGCTTTGGGAAGCCGCTGCCCCGCGCCGTCGGCACATCGCGTGATTTCGGCCTGGGCTATCCTCGCACCGAGGTGCATTGCGCCCGCTGCGGTGGCCATCTGGGCCATGTCTTCGACGACGGCCCGCCACCCACCGGCAAACGTTATTGCATGAACGGCGTCGCGCTCAGCTTCACTCCGGCATGATCCGGTAGACGCGGAGGGATTTCGCTCCCGGCAATGCGACCGGCCTCAGCCAGATCGGCGGGCGGCCCTGGTCCAGCGCGGCCGCCAGGCTGCCTTTATGCTCCTGGGCATAATGTCTGAATTCATTGAGGCTGGGGCAGGCGACCAGATAGTCGGGCCCTCGGCCGCCGTTCAGCCGGCCCAGAATGGCCCGTGCCTGATCGGGTGGCGCGGTGAAGCCTTCCACCACGGCGGTGATGCCGGCAGCGTTGCGATGATGCGCCGTGCCGATGACCCGGTGCGACGTGCGGATCAGGATGTCGGGGCCCATGTCGAGCGGCGCGAACAGGGTGGAGGTCGGCAGCGACCGCAAGGGCGCCAGCGCCTCGGCGGTGCGGCACTCGCCCGTAGTTTCCGACTTGGCGTCGCTCGCCTCCTCTGCGCCCGCGGTCGCGCCGATCCACAGGGCGCATAAGGCTGCGGGCGTCAGCAGCGCCACGGCGGAGGAGGACAATATGCGGCTAACGGCCACCGTCTGCCGCTGCGCGCGCTGGAAGAGGTGCAGCATCAGCCAGCTGAGGCCGGGCAGGGCGAAGACATGCGCGACCGACATCGCCCGCATCACCATCATCGCCACCAGCGTCGCGCCGAGCAGAAGGATGGCGACCAGGATCCAGCGGTCGCGTGCCTCCGGCTCCACGGCGGCCCGCGCCGCCCAGGCGGAGGCGACGAGGCCGGCGAGGGGCGGCAGCAGGATAAGGCCCTGCATCGACCGGGCCTGTTCCCAGATCGGTCGCCCTTCCATGACGTGCAGATACCATAATTTGTAGGCGACAGGTCCCAATGCCTGGAACGGATCGCCCGTCAGGCAGGGACGCCCGGTAAAGAGGAAGACCGCGCCGGCGGCACCGGCGCCGATCCCCGCCGCGAGCAGCCGCGCCATGGCCGACTGCGGCTTGATCAGGCGGAAGGCGATCGGGGTTGCCAGGGCGAAAGCCGCCAGGGGCCAGACATAGGCGGCCGAGAGCGCGTCGCATTTCTGCTGCAACGGCGCATCGATCCCGCGCAGTAGCGCCAGCAGCGGCAAGGCGGCGAGGCCCAGGGCCAGGGCGAAGGCGATCAGGCGCGGGCCCTCATCGCCCTTCCGGCACTGTCGCAGCGCGAAGACCGCGCCGAACAGGGCCGCATAGGGCAGCCCCTCGCTCGAAATCTGGAGCCAGACGGCAAAGGCGAGGCCGGCGAGCACTCCACCCCGTGCCGGGCGCGGATCAAGCGCGCCGCCCAGCGCGAGCGTCGCCATCCATATCTGCCAGCCATGATGATCGATCCTCAGCGGGCCGAATTGCACCAATATAGTGGGCGTGGTCAGCAGCAGAACGGCCGAGAGCAGCGCCTCCGGCTCGCCCGCGACCCGCCGGGTCGCGTGGAAGATCGCGGCGGCAAGCGCGCCCAGCAGCAGCAGGGGCACCGCCACGCAGGCGACGATTTCGGCCAGCGCTGCCCCCAGCAGCGGCCTTAGCAACAATATGACCCCCGCGATCGGCATGTCGACGATGCGGGACCAGTGCATCGGCCCGCCGAGCGGAGGATTGACCCGATGCTGGCTGATGTCGTGGAAGGGCTGGCCACCGATCCAGTCGCGCACCTGTTGCAGGCGCATCGCGTCGTCGGGATCGCGAAAGTCGAGCAGCAGCAGTTGGTGGCGCGACAGCCACAGCAGGACGAGGCAGCACAGGATCCAGGCGGGCAGCAGCCAGACGGCCTTAGGCAGGGCGCTCGCGCGCCGTGCGCCCATCAGCTTGGAACCGATCTCAAGCAGCGCCGAAGACGCCATATTTCCGGATCGCATAGACCGACAGGAAGCTGACCGGGACCGCCATCAGCTTGGCGATGGCGGGCGCCAGCCCGGCCGCGCTCAATCCGCTGATCAGGCTGGTGGTGATGCCCAGGCCGATCAGCGCGCTCACGATGAAGCCGATGCGCTGCGCATGGGTGGCACGGCGGTCGGACAGGAACACGAATCGGATGCTGATCAGCCAGTGGAGCAGCAGGCCCAAGCTATAGCCGGCGAAACCCGCCAGCGCCGGATGCAGATTGAGCCGCAGCAGCAGGAGAAACAGCAGCATGTCGGCGCAGAGCGCGCAGATGCTGGCCAGCAGATAGCGGGTGAAGGTGAAGCGCGCCACGAGCGCGCTCGCCAATGTCGTCACGGCCGAGGAGCGCAGCGGCATGCCTTCAGGCCGCTTTCAGCCGGCTGGGGACCAGCCGCACGCTTGCCAGCGCAGCCTGCTCGCCAGCGACATCGCCTTGCTCGCCCTCTTCGCCCGCCTCATGATATTCGGCGTCTTCATTGACCGCCCAAATATCATAGACCCGATCCTGCGCCTCGATGTTGCGGACGGTAAGCATCGCCGTCATCATCGCATGGTCCTGATTATTGTAGCGGTGCATGCCGTTGCGGCCGACCAGGTGGAGCGTGGGATAAAGCTGCTCCAGTTCCGTGCGCATCGCCAGCACATTGGCGGCATAGTCGTCGTCATAGACCGGATAGGCCTTTTCCTGGCGAACGACCGCCCCGCCCACGACATCCTGCGGATCGCACAGGCCGAGCAGCGCCATTTCCTTCTTGGCAAGGTCGATGAGGTCGGCGTCGCTCGACGACCAGAGCCCGTCGCCTTCGAAGCAGAAATATTCCAGCCCCACGCAGGCCAGCGACGGGTCGGGCACCATCTCCGGCGACCAGCTGCGGAAATTCTGGATGCGGCCGACCTGCACCTTGGTGTCGTGGATGTAGATCCAGTTGTCGGGGAAGATATCCTCCCCCTTCACCATCAGGGCGACGGTCAGGAAGTCGCGATATTTGAGGTCCATCGCATTGCCCAGCGTCGCGGGCAGCGGATGGATGCGCCCCGCCAGTTCGCGCATCGGTGCGGAACTGATGACATGGGTCGCCTTCAGCACGACTTCGCCCGTCGGGCTCTGCGCCACCATCTGCCAACGATCGCTGGCATCGTCGCGCGACAATTGTTTCAGGCTGTGCGCCATCAGCACCTGGTTGCCGCCGGCGACCACGAAATCGCGCGCCGCTTCCCACATCATGCCGGGGCCAAGGCGCGGATAGCGGAAGCTTTCCAGCAGCGTCTTGGTCGCCATGCCGTCATTGGGCTTCTTGTTGAGCCCCAGCGAGCGCTTGAGCCCGTCCACCACCGCGCCCCAGAGCGATAGACCCTTGATGCGCTGCGCCGCCCAGTCGGCCGACATTTCGTCGCAGGGCATGCCCCACACTTTTTCGGTATAGGTCTTGAAGAAGATCGAGAAGAGCTTGTGGCCGAAGGCGTTGACGGTCCAATCCTGGAAGGAACGGATATCGCGATTGGGCAGCAGTTTCGCCTTGGCGAAGCTCGCCATGCAGAGGGTCGACCGCCAGATGCCAAGATTCCACAGGGCCTCGAACGCGCGCAGCGGATAGCTGTAGAATTTGCCCTCATAATAGATGCGGCTCATCCGGGGGCGCTGGATGAAATCGTCGGGAAGGATCTCGTTCCAGAGGTCGACGACCTCCTTCGACTTCGAAAAGAAGCGGTGGCCGCCAATGTCGAAGCGGAAGCCGTTCAGTTCCACCGTGCGGCTGATGCCGCCGACATAGACGGGGTCCTTTTCGATGACGGTGACCGAATAGCCCTTTTTGGTGAGAAGATAGGCTGCGGTCAGCCCCGCCGGGCCAGCCCCGATGATGGCGACATCCACATTCTGTTCGACACCCGGCATCCAATGCCCCCCGATCACTAGCTTCTACCAGCAGCAGTGAAGGAAATCACCTAAGGAATGGTTAATGGCGGGGTAAGGATGAGGGGCCGCCGAACGGCGACCCCCTGATCGAAGAAGCGGCGGAAATCAGCCCTGGCGCCGCGCCTGCACAAGATTGCCAAGGTCCGTGCGCGCGTCGCCCAGGGCGGTGCCGAGGCAGGCGCGATATTCGCGCGTGGGCTGCTGGATCGAGCCATCGAGCCAGCCGCACGCCTGCTTGGCGGCACGGGTGATGCGCGAGTCGGCCAGTTGCAGGCCATGGCTGCTGCCAAGGTTCAGGTCCGCCACCGATACCGCGACGCTGCGCGTTTCGGTGCCGGCATGGCCGTCGACGATCACGGTCGTGGCGTTGCTGCCCGCCGAAGCGGCGACGGGCAGCGCAAGGGTCATCGTGGCGGCGAGGGCCGCCAGCATCTTTCCGGTCATCCTGTGTCTCCTGCAAACTTCAAGAAGGTCTGCCCAACGCCTGCGTGGGAGGAGGGTCGGGGCGAAAGATAGGCTTCGTGCAGGGTGATGAAAAGAGGCCACTTGCCGGAAAGCGGCGGAATTGCGCCATTTTTGCGGATGCGAAAGGATTAACGTCCTTTCGCATCCCTATCAGGCCGATCAGTGGCGGAAATGGCGCATCCCGGTGAAGACCATCGCGAGGCCGGCGTCGTCGGCCGCCTCGATGACTTCCTCGTCGCGGATCGATCCGCCCGGTTGGATCACTGCGGTCGCGCCGGCGTTGACCGCCGCGAGCAGGCCGTCGGCGAAGGGGAAGAAGGCGTCGGAAGCGACCGCCGACCCCTTGGT
>DATEJA010000398.1:0-6433 GCA_035278405.1 Sphingobium sp.
ATCCGCCTGTCGCGATCGCCCGTAACTTATGAAAGGGCCGCGCCGATGCTGGGCGAACATACCGAGGATATATTGTCGAGCCAGCTTGGCCTGTCGCCGGAGGAGTTGGAGGCGCTGCGCCGTTCCGCCGTGATCTGAGAATAAAGGCCGACCAGAGCGGGATGGATTAGCATACTCCGCTTTCTCCGGGTTGCCGTCATCATGCTCGACAAGAGAAAGGCCCGGCACGCCCCCTTGCGTGCCGGGCCTCCACGCTGGCCGGAAGCAATCGCTGCTGTCAGGCGATCGTCACGGCCGGGGACCGCCGGGTGACGACGGTCTGCGTATTGGTATATTCGGCCAGGCCCTCCAGCGAATTCTCGACGCCGATGCCCGACTGTTTATGCCCGCCGAACGCGGCATGGGGCGAGAAGGTGTGGATCTCGTTGATCCAGATCACCCCTGCCTCGATACGCTCGCCGATGGAGCGGGCAAGGTCGGCGTCCGCCGACCAGACCGATGCCGCAAGCCCCATGTCCGTGTCGTTGGCGCGGGCGACGACATCGTCGATGTCGGTGAAGCGCAGCAGCGGCAGAACCGGACCGAAGGCCTCTTCCTTGACCACGCGCGAATCCTCGGGCGGATTGTCGTAGATGGTGACGGGCACGAAGAAGCCCTGCCCTTCCGGCACGTCGCCGCCCAGCACGGCGTTGAGGCCCTTCGCCTTGGCGTCGGCGAGCAGGTCCTTCACCTTTTCGAACTGCATCCTGTTCTGGATCGGGCCGAGGTCGGTGCCCTGCTGCAAGCCGTCGCCGACCTTCACCGTCTTGGCATAGGCGACCAGTTCGTCGCGCAGCGCATCATAGATATCGTCGTGGATATAGAGGCGCTTGGCGGCGCAGCAGAATTGGGCGCTGTTCTGGAACGCGGCCCAGAAAAGCTCCTTGGCCATCTGCTTGGGATCGACGTCGGGCAGGACGATCGCCGGATCGTTGCCGCCCAGTTCCAGCGTCACGCGCTTGAGGTTCGAGGACGCTGCTTCCATGACCTTCTTGCCCGTGGCGGTCGATCCGGTGAAGGCGATCTTCGCGATGCCGGGGTGCGAGGTCATCCAGGCGCCCAGGTCATTGCCGCCCGACACCACGTTGAGGACGCCCGCAGGCAGAATGTCGCGCAGCAGTTCGCCCAACTTCAGCGTGCAGAGCGGCGTATAGGGCGAGGGCTTCAGCACCATCGTATTGCCTGCGACCAGGGCCGGCGCGATCTTCCAGATGGCGAGCAGCACCGGGAAGTTCCAGGGCGTGATCGCGCCGATGACGCCCAGCGGCACATGGCGCATCTCGACCGTGCGATCATCGCTCTTTTCGATCACCTGATTGGGCAGCGATTGCGACGCGATGCCCCCGCACCAGGCGGCCGACCCGCCGATTTCCCAATCGGCCCCCGCCTTCGCCTTGCCCTGTTCCAGCGTCAGCAGGCGCGAAAATTCCTCGGCATGGGCGGTCAGCACCTCGCCGATCTTCGCGACGAGCGCCTGGCGCTCCTCGATCGGCCGGGCGCTCCAGGCGGGGAAGGCCGCCTTGGCCGATGCGACGGCTTCGTCGAGCTGCGCCCTGGACGCGTCGGGCACGGTGGCGATGACCGCTTCGGTCGCGGGATTATAGGCTTCGAAGCTGGCGGCGGCGTCTACCGCCTTCCCATCGATCGTCATGCTGTAATTGGAATAGAAATCGACAGACATTCCTCTGCTCCTGATAAGGTCCATGCGGGGTTCGTGGACCATTTTTCCCCTCCTTCTTACGGCGCGCGCCCGGGGCAGCGCGCCTATCGCAAGACAGGAAAGACAGGGCGCGGCCTCAACAGCCTCCCCAGCGCGCTACGGCTTGCGCCACCGAAAGCAGCGCCGGTTCGCTGATCGAAGGCGGGGTGTCCAGGGTGCGGGGCGCGGGCGCGGGCTGGGCGATGCCGCCGCGCTGGACGAAGCTGCGCCGCGCGTCGTTGTGCGGATGGCGCGGCGCTTCGACCATCGAGAGGACGGGCGTCACGCAGGCGTCGCTGTCGGCGAAATGCGCCGCCCATTCGTCGCGCGTCCGGGTGGCGAACATGTCGGCGAAATCGGCCTCCATGGCGGGCCAGCCGGCGCGGTCATTCTGATCATATCGGCGATGCTCCAGCCCCAGCCCCCGCACCATCTGGGCGAAGAATTGCGGTTCCAGGCAGCCGACCGCGACATCGCGCCCGTCGGCGCAGCGATAGCAGCGGTAGAAGGGCGCCGCGCCGTCCAGCAGGTTGGACGCCGGGGCGTCCTGCCACAGGCCCTTGGGCTGCCAGGCGTAGAACAGGCTCATGAGCGAGGCCGTACCGTCGCTGATGCAGGCGTCGACCACCTGCCCCTCGCCCGTCCGCTGCGCCGAAAGGATGGCGGCGAGCAGCCCCGCGATCAGGAACATGGCGCCGCCGCCATAATCGCCCACCAGGTTGAGCGGCACCGGCGGCGGCGCGTCGGCCGTTCCCATGGCGTGCAACGCGCCGGTGATCGACAGATAGTTGATGTCGTGCCCGGCGCGCTGGGCGAGCGGGCCCGACTGGCCCCAGCCGGTCATGCGGCCAAAGACGAGGCGCGGGTTGCGCGCCAGGCAGGCGTCCGGCCCCAGCCCGAGACGCTCCATCACGCCGGGGCGGAAGCCTTCGATCAGCGCGTCGGCCCGGTCGATGAGCGCGAACAGGCTCTCCCGATCATCGGCGTCCTTCAGATTGAGGTGCAGAAGGTCGCGGCTGCGGTGGAGGATGTCGCCGCCGACATCCTCCCAGGCGCCCGCCCCCGCGCTCGCCGCCCGCGCGACGCGGATGATGTCCGCGCCCATGTCCGCCAGGATCATCGCCGCCAGCGGCACGGGGCCGATCGCGTCGATTTCGATGATGCGGATACCCGCGAGCGGTCCGGTGCGGCCCGTCATCGGCACAAGCCCTCCCGCTTCAATCCCTGGCAATCCCCTTCGGCGCGTCTTTCCACGACTATCCTCGCTGCATGGCACATGATGATGCTGCTTGGCCGGACCGAAGCGGCGTTGAACCTTCTCTTGGATAGGATCGTCGCCGCTTACACGAACAGGCCGAGCCGCTTCGCCCGTAGCGCCGCCTGCGAGCGCCGCCGCACGCCCAGCTTGTCGTAGATCTGCTGCAGATACCATTTGACCGTGCCCTCGGTCAGGCCGAGCCGCTCGCCGATCTCTCGGTTGCGAAGGCCGCCGGCGACCATCGTCAATATCTCCTTCTCGCGGTCCGCCATGCCCGACATCAGGCAGGAATCGGACGCCTCATCATCCTCATCCTCGGTCTCGACGGCGGGCTCGCCATGGATGAAGGACACGACGCGCGAGGCGAACATGTCCGCAGGCGTTTCGATATCCGCCTTGCAGCCGTAGGATTCGCTTAGCAGCGTGCAGATCACTTCGCCCTCGTCCAGGAAGATGCGGATCCAGCCGCAGGGTTCGGCGACCTCGATGGCGCTGCGGACGGATCGCCGCGCCTTGAAGCGGTCGCCCTGCTGGACCGCGATCTCCGCCAGCAGCAGGTGGAACATGACCATGGAGCGCTTGGCGCCGTTGCGCTTGGCCAGTTCCAGCCAGCGGGTCGCCACCTTGCGCGCGCGCGCCAGGCGGTGGCGCTGGATCTCGATCCGCAGCCAGGCAATCGCGATGGCCTCATTCTTCTTCGTCGGCGTGAGCGTGGGGACCGGCTCTTCCTCGATGCGGATGTCGCCGGCCACCAGCGCCGCTTCGGCCGCCGCGACCTGGCCGGTCTTCACCAGCACCCGGACCTGCTCCGCCACCACCAGCGCGCGCAGCCGGTCGAGGCCACATTCGATCGCGACGAGATGCGCTTCCTCCAGCCCGGCGAGCGCGCGCGCCATGTCGCCGCGCGCGAAGGCGAGGCGGGCGCGCACGATGTAGCCCGCCGCCACCTCGTCGACCAGGCCCCAATGGCGGATGACCGGCTGATAGCGATCGATCAGCGGCGCGGCGCGATCCAGATCGCCCACATCATAGAGCAGTTCGGCGAGCGGCAGAGCAGGCACCGCCGCGACGCTCGACCCCGGGCCGACATGCTCCTCGGCATAGGCGAGCGCTTCTTCCAGGAAACGGCGCGCCATGGCCATCTTGCCCTGGTCGACCAACGTGGGCGCCACCGTCGCCTTGAGCGCGATCGAAGCGAATTCCGATCCGGGCCGCTCCAGCGCCCGCTTCGTCTCCGCCTCCAGCTTCAATATGTCGTTGAAATGATAGAGTTCGCGCCGGGCCGACATCAGCTGCGCGACGAGCGTGCAGCTGAGATAGGGCTCGTCATCCCCCAGTTCGAGCAGCAGCTGACCCGCATCCGCCTCCACCAGATGCAGATTGTCGCGCGCCGATTCCAGCACCAGCCGGCGGTGACGGACCAGATAGCCGAGCATGACATTGTCGGGGTCGCGCTGAGCGATTTCGGCGGCGGCGTTGATGAAGCGTTCCGCCGTCGTGTAGGCGAGCGCGCGGGTGCGGCGCCAGGCCAGCGCCAGCAGCAGCATCGGCCGCGTGCTGATGATCGACCAGGGCAGGTCCGTCGCCAGTTCGTCGATATAATAAAGATAGCCGGCATAGATCATCTTGTTCGCCAGCGCGTCGAGCTGGTCGGCGATGAACTCCCGATCCCTGCTGAACTGGGCATGCTGAAGCGCGAGATAGCCCTCGCCCATTTCGGCATGATAGAGGCTGGCGCGGCGATGCAGTTCGGCCGCCAGTTCCGGCATCCGCTCGGTCAGATAATCGACCGTCATCTTGCGGAACAGCGGATGATAGACATGACAGTGCCGCTTGCCCTCCACCGCCGTCAGGAACAGGCCGGCGCGGTGCACGAGGTCGAGCGTTTCGCGTGCCTCGTCATCGGCCATCACGGCAGCGCAGGCCGAAGGCGTCAAATCGGTGAGGATCGAGGTTTCCAGCAGGAACCGCCGAAACCGCTCCGGCAGGTCGGTGACCACCTCTTCCTGAAAATAGCTGGACAGTTCGGCATGCAGCCCTTCCGAAGGCCGCTTCCAACTGGCGCCCCGCGCCTTTTGCCAGCGATAATTTTCGCCCGCCATGACCAGGCCGGACGCCCAGCCATCCATTTCCTCGACGATCGCCTGCATCGCCTCGGCATCGATCGGGATGCCGGCGATCCGCGACACCAGTTCGGTGGATTCCTCCGGGCTGAAGCGCAGGTCGGCCGGCCCCACTTCCACCAGGAAGCCGAGCGCGCGAATACGGGCGATGGGGATGCCCAGCGCCGCGCGCGAGACGAGGATCGTGGTGATGGCGTCGCGCGCGCCGGCGATCAGCGCGCTCAGGAAATCCCACACATCGGCAGGCAGCAACTGCGCGTCGTCAATGATGATCACCAGCTTTTCGGCATGCTGGACCGCGAGCCGCGCCAACCAGCCTTCCGCCTCCGCCGAGCCATCGAGCGCCGGCCAGCCCAGCCCCGCCGCCTTGCCCGCTTCCTCGAGCGCCAGCAGGAAGGAGGGCAGGTCGCGGATGCCGGCCCTGACCGCCAGCCAAAGGGCAGGCCGCCCCTGCCGCTTCAACGCTTCGAACCATTGGAGCGCGGCCGTGGTCTTGCCGCTGCCGGCCGGGCCGATGATCGTCGTCAGCCGGGAATCCGAGACTTTCCGCGTCAGTCCTTCCAGCGCGGGTCGGTTGACCAGCACCGTCCTTGGCTGGGGCGCGACGATCGCCGTGGGCACCAATGCCATTTGCCTCTCCTATCTTTTTACCGGCCGTTCCGGCTCTATGCGCAGGAGTGAAGCAGTCCCACCCTATCTTCGCTCCTATCTTTCGACAGGATAAAGGCGGGTGGCGGGGTGGAGCAAGGGCCATTTCCGATCCTTCGGCAGGAAAGACCGGAAATGCCCTGCTCGCAGCCTATCCGCCGACAGGTCCACGCCCGTTCCGGCCGCCCTAATCTTGCGCCATGGATTATAGGGAGAGAGCATCGATGATCGCTTCGCGCCAGGAGACAAGCGGCAAATGAGCCAGGATCTGTTCCGACTCGACGGCAAGGTGGCGCTCGTCACCGGCGGCGCCCAGGGCCTTGGCCGCATGATCGCCGAAGGACTGCTGCGCGCTGGCGCGACCGTGGCGATCACCTCGCGCAAGGCGGACATCTGCGAACAGGCGGCCGGGGAGATGGCGGCGATCGGCCGCTGCGTGCCGTTGCCCGCCGACCTGTCCACGCCCGAGGCCGCCGTCGAACTCGCCGCCCGCTTCCGCGAAGCGCTGGGCCATTGCCATATCCTCGTCAACAATGCCGGCAAGACCTGGGGCGGGACGATCGACAATTTTCCCGACAAGGCCTGGCCCAGCGTCATGAGCGTCAATGTCCAGACGCCCTTCACCCTGGTGCGCGAACTGCTGCCCGACCTCAGCGCAGCAGCAAC
>DATEJA010000399.1:0-2887 GCA_035278405.1 Sphingobium sp.
CAGGTCGGCAAAGCGCGCCGCCTCGACCGAACTCGGATTGGCCTCCAGCGTGATCTCGATATCGGCCGTCGGCGCCCAATAGCCGCTCGCCGCATCGATCAGCGCGGCGACGATCCCCGGCGGCATCAGCGACGGCGTCCCACCGCCGAAGAAGATGGACGACAGCGGCCGTCCTCCCGTCAGCGCCGCCTCATGGTCCAGGTCGTTCAGCAACGCCTCGCGCCAGGCATCGACGTCGATATCGGCCCGGACATGGCTGTTGAAATCGCAATAGGGGCATTTCGAAACGCAAAATGGCCAATGCACATAAAGCGCGAGCGGTTCGGGCGGGGGGAGCGGGGACATGAGCGAGGCGGTATTAGACGCCTTTGCCCCGCGCGTCGACCATTTGCCTGGGGCAAGGATACTCGTTCCCCGGCGAAGGCCAGGGCCCAGTTCCACCCTCGCCACTGGACCCCGGCCTTTGCCGGGGAACAGCTGCTCCTTTGCCCCCCGTTCGTTTCGAGCGCAGGGCCCGCGTTAGAACACCGTCGCCACCAGCTGCGCGAAGGCATCGGCACGGTGGCTCATCGCATGTTTCCTGTCCGGCTCCATCTCGCCGAAGCTGATCGAGTGGCCATGCGGCTGGAAGATCGGGTCATAACCGAACCCCTTGTCGCCGCGCGGCGGCCAGGTGATGGTGCCGTCGACCCGTCCTTCGAACGCCTCGACATGGCCATCGGGCCAGGCGAGCGCGAGGGCGCAGATGAAATGCGCGCCATGCCCCGCGTCCGGCCCCTGCGCCTCGATCGCTTCCCACACCAGCCGCATCGCCAGGTTGAAATCCTTGCCCTCGCCGCCCCAGCGTGCGGAAAAGATGCCGGGATCTCCGTTCAGCGCCTCGACGCACAGGCCGCTGTCGTCGGCCAGCGCCGGCAGGCCCGAAAGGTCCGCCGCCTGCATCGCCTTCAGCTCGGCATTGGCGATGAAGGTGGTGCCGGTCTCGTCCGGTTCGGGCAGGTCCAGCTCCGCCGCCGACACCGTCTCTATGCCATAAGGTGCCAGCAGTTCGCCAATCTCGCGCACCTTGCCCGGATTGTGGCTGGCGATCACCAGCTTGCCCGGACCCAGTTTGCGGATCGCCTGTTCCTGACCGAAATCGTCGCTCATCAATATGCCTTCATTTCTCTCGTCATCCCGGGCTCGACCCGGAATCCCGCTTCTTCTTTCGTCGACGGCAGTCAAGGTTAAGCGAGACCTAAGGTCAAGCCTGTCCTGAGCCTGTCGAAGGGCCCGGGGTGACGACCTAGGCAAATTTGGGACGCTTACCGCCCCGACGCCTTATCCTGCGCCGCGAAGATCTGCGCGCAGCCGATCCGCGCCAGCCGCAGCAGCCGCAGCAGCTCTTCCTCGTCATAGGCCGCGCCCTCGGCGGTCGCCTGCACTTCGGCGAACTTGCCGTCGCCGGTCAGGATCAGGTTGGCGTCGGTTTCGGCATTGCTGTCCTCGGCATAGTCGAGGTCGAGCACCGGCGTGCCATTATAGATGCCGCAGCTGATCGCCGCGACCTTCTGCACGATCGGGTCTTCGGTCAGCGCGCCCGACGCCAGCAGCTTGTCGATGGCGATGCGCAGCGCGACCCAGCTTCCCGAAATCGCGGCGGTGCGGGTGCCGCCATCGGCCTGGATCACGTCGCAATCGACGACGATCTGCCGCTCGCCCAGCTTCTTCAGATCGACGACCGCGCGCAGCGACCGGCCGATCAGCCGCTGGATCTCCTGCGTCCGGCCCGACTGCTTGCCCTTGGCCGCCTCGCGGCTCCCGCGCGTATGGGTGGCGCGGGGCAGCATGCCATATTCGGCCGTGACCCAGCCCGAACCCTTGCCGCGCAGGAAGGGCGGCACCTTCTCCTCGACCGAGGCGGTGCACAGCACGCGCGTGTCGCCGAAGCTGACCAGGCAGCTGCCCTCGGCATGGATGGTGAAGCCGGGCTCCATGGTGATGTCGCGCATCTGGTCGGGCGCGCGGCCGGAAGGACGCATAAAACTCATTCTCCGAAGCGTTAAGTTGGTGCGGCTTAGCGCCGGGCGCGCCGTCATGCCAGTGGCGATGACCAGGAAAGATGGTAGGAAGCGCGCATGCGATTGCGTTGGATGATGATTTTGGGCGGGGCGGCGCTGCTGGCGGGATGCGCCATGCAGAAGGCGGAACTGGAACCGCCGGTCGCGGCGGGCGACACGATTCGCTTTTCGGCGGGGCCCTGCTTCGGCGTCTGCCCCAGCTACAGCCTGCGCGTCACGCCCGACGGCTCGGGCCTGCTGGAGCCCGAACGCTTCACCGCCGTTCCCGGCGCCACCCGCTTCACCGTGACCCCGCTGCAATATCGCCGCTTCCGCCTCGCGCTGCGCCAGTTCCGTCCGCCCGCCGGCACGGTCAAGCGCATCGGGCAGGGCGAAAATTGCGTGCGTTTCGCCACCGACATGCCGGCCTACACGATCGAATGGACGCGAGAGGACCGGCCCGCGACCCGGCTCGAATTCCAGTCGGGCTGCATGGACCCCGCCTATGGCAAGCTGCGCGCGACCATCGCGGCGATCCCCAAAATGCTCGACATCGCGCCGATGGTGAAGCCGTCGACGCGGCGTTAGGCGAAGCCCGCCCATTCGTCATCCCGGGCTCGACCCGAAATCCCGCTTTCTTCACGCCACGCCGGGTAAGGCAGCGGGACCCGGATCAATCCGGGGTGACGGCCGCCCCAAGGACTTCAGCCCCAACCCACCACAGCCGCTTGAGTGCGGCCCAATGCTTGCCTAGATAGGGGCCCATGGCGGTCACACCGATCACCGAACTGAACGAACGGGCGCGCGACGTTTTCCGGCTGGTGGTGGAGAGCTATCTCGGCACCGGC
>DATEJA010000400.1:0-5299 GCA_035278405.1 Sphingobium sp.
GATCGCGGCGCGGCTGGAACTGCTCGACGGCTATATCATCGCCTATCTCAATCTCGACCGGGTGATCGAGATCATCCGCACCGAGGATGAGCCCAAGGCGGTGATGATGGAGGAATTCCAGCTGACCGACCGCCAGGCCGAAGCGATCCTGAACATGCGCCTGCGCTCCCTGCGCAAGCTGGAGGAGATGGAGCTGCGGCGCGAACATTCGGAGTTGCTGAAGGAGCGGGACGAGCTGACCAAGCTGGTCGAAAGCCCGACGCGCCAGCGCACCCGCCTGAAGAAGGACCTCGCCGAACTGCGCAAGCGCTATTCGCCCGACAGCGCGTTCGGCAAACGCCGGACACTGGTGGAGGAAGCGGCGCCGGCGCGGGAAATCCCGCTCGAAGCGATGATCGAGAAGGAGCCGATCACCATCATCCTGTCCGAACGCGGCTGGATCCGGGCGATGAGCGGCCATCGCGACCTCGCTTCGGCCGACACGCTGAAGTTCAAGGAAGGCGACGGTCCGATGATCGCCTTCCACGCGCAGACGACCGACAAGCTGCTGCTTGCGACGTCGAGCGGGCGTGTCTTCACCCTGGGCGCCGACAAGCTGCCGGGCGGGCGCGGTTTCGGCGACCCGGTGCGCTCGCTGGTCGACATGGACGACCAGGGGCAGATCGTCGCGCTGTTGCCGGCGCGACTCGGGGGCGAGCTGCTGATGGCCTCGTCCGACGGGCGCGGCTTCGTGGCGCCGGTGGCCGACATCATCGCCGAAACGCGCAAGGGCAAGCAGGTGGTGAATGTGCGGGCTGGCGCCCGGCTGGCCGTGGTCCATCCGATCGCGCCGCAGTCAGACAGCGTCGCGGTGGTCGGGGAGAATCGCAAGCTGCTGGTCTTCTCGCTGGAGGAAATGCCCCGCATGGCGCGCGGCCAGGGGGTGCAGATGCAGCGTTACCGCGACGGCGGGCTGTCGGACGCGATCGCTTTCTCGATGGCTGACGGTCTCAGCTGGGCGATGGGCGGCGGTAGCGGGCGCACCCGGACGGAGGCGGACATGACGCCCTGGCGGGTGGCGCGCGGGGCCGCGGGCCGGATGCCGCCCGTGGGCTTTCCCAGGGACAACCGTTTCTGATCAAAGGCGAAACGATCCGCAGAGTAGCTGAAATCAGCGGCCGTCGTTTCCCGAAAATTTACCACTTCGACTTAAGCGGGAGGCATGAATTCGCTTCCCGTGCGCAGTCGGCCTGGAAAAAGGCCGCACGGCGACCCTGTCCTGGGGTCCGCCAGCGCATATCTGCAACATGTCCCGGGGAACGAGCATTGGCTCACCGCCTTGCCCCAGGCGGCGGCCGTTCTGTGCCTGAAGGACAATGCGCTGCGGCTGGTCGCGGGCAACGCCAATTTCCACCGGACCTTCCTGCAGATCGACGTCGCCAACCCGCCGCCGCACCATGCGGAATGGCATGGCCGAATCGTCGATGTCATGCGCGCGGGCAACAGCCCCGCTTTGTTCGAATTGCGTCGCGACGGCGTGCTGGGGCCAGAATATTTCTGCTGCACCACCGCGCTGCTGGCGACGCCGGAGGAGGGGGTGAGCCTCATCCTCTTCACCGCGCTGGATCGCACGACCGACCGGACGACCGAGCGCAATCTGCGCCGCGAATTGCTGTCCGACGGCTTGACCGCGCTCCCTAACCGCACCGGCTTTGGCGAAGAGATCGACGACAGGTTGTCCAACCTGCCCTGGTCCGATCATGCCCAGTTCGGGATCATCGCCATCGATCTCAGCCGCTTCAGCCGCGTCAACGAATCGCTGGGGCCGATGGCGGGTGACGAACTGCTGATCACCGTGGCCAAGCGGCTGAAGTCGAGCCTGCGCCAGGGCGACGTGCTCGCCCGCATCGGTGGCAATGATTTCGCCATCTTCTCACGCCTGAACAATGGCTTGTCCGATTGCCTTCACATCGTTCAGCGAATCAAGGATGCGCTGAATTCGCCCATTCGCCTGAGCGAGCTGCAGATCCGGGTGGATTGCGCGATCGGATGCGCGCTTTCGACCAGCCTCGATGACGATCCCGACGATGTCGTGCGCAAGGCGCAGGCGGCGGTGAAGATCGCCAAGCGCAGCGGCAAGGTGGAAATCTACCGCAACGGCGTGCTCAAGGAAGCGCAGCGGCGCTTTTCGATCGAAAGCCGCCTGCGGATCGCGCTGGCGCAGGGGGAACTGACGCTCGCCTACCAGCCGCTCATCCATCTGCAGACGGGCGAGATCACCGGGTTCGAGGCACTGGCGCGCTGGGATGATCCCGACCTGGGCTGCGTGCCGCCGACCGAATTCATCGCGGTGGCGGAAGAAAGCGGGCTCATCACGCCGCTGGGGCGCTGGGCCGCCTATGAAGCGGCGCAGGCGCTCAGCCGTTGGGACGCCCGGTTCGGCCAGCCCCTGCCGGTCGGCGTCAATGTGAACCTGTCGCCCATCCAGATGGCGCGCGACGATGTCGCATCGATGTTCGAGGAATCGCTGCGCTATTCGGGCATATCCGGAAACCGGCTGACGGCGGAGCTGACCGAAAGCGCGATCATCGCCGACCCGGACAAGGCGCGCAAGCTGCTGGTCGCGCTCAAGGACCTGCGCATGCCGATCGCCATGGACGATTTCGGCACCGGCTACTCCAACCTCGCCAGCCTGCACAGCCTGCCGATCGACATATTGAAGATCGACCGCAGTTTCGTGTCCACGATGCTGGACGACAAGGACAAGGTCGCGATCGTGCGGACCATCCTGTCGCTCGCCGATTCGCTCAACCTGCATGTCACGGCCGAAGGGATCGAGACGCAGGAACTGGCCCATGCGCTGCAGGTGATGGGCTGCGGCCAGGGGCAGGGCTATTATTTCGCGCGGCCCATGCCGGAAACCGAAGCGTTCGATTATTGGCGTGCGCGCTGGAATTTCGAAACGGTCTGATCCGCGATTTCGGCGACCCGATCTGCATCGGGAAAGCCTTCCTCCACCCAGATGCGCTGCACTTCGCCCAGCGCCTTGGCGACGTCGGGCCCGGGCGGCAGGCCGCGCGCGATGAGCGCGCCGCCGCCGATGGGAAGCTGCGGCGGCGCCCAGCCCTGGAGCGGCGCCAGATCATCGACCGCGCGCGCCGGGTTGAGCAGGATGCGGTCGACCGCGCCTTCGACGCCGATGCGGAAGGCCAGCGCGCGGGGCGGCAACTCGCTGTCCGCATCGTCCAGCGCCACGATCAGGCGCTTGCGTGCCTTGTTCGACAATTTGAGCCGCGCGCCCACGGCATCGGCCGTGCGCGGGTCGGGCGGGAGCAGGGCGGCCAAACGGCGCAGGGCCGCTGGCTGTGTGACGCTGGCGGCTTCGCGCGCGATCAACTGGCCCAGCCGTTCCACGCCGGCGCGATCGATCTCGGGCAGGACCGGCGTCAATATGTCGCCCTCGACCATCAGTCGCATCGCGATGACCGGGGAATCGACCGCCAGCAGCTTCAGCAGTTCATCGGCGATGCGCTCGCGCGACAGGGCCATCAGGCTGTTGGCGGCGGCGCGGCAGGCGTCATAGGCCTGATCGTCGGGCTCGTTTCGGCCGAAGCGGGCGAGGAAGCGGAAATAGCGCAGGATGCGCAGATGATCCTCCGCGATCCGGGCGCTCGCCTCGCCGATGAAGCGGACCCGCCGCGCTTCCAGATCCGTCACGCCGCCGAAAAAGTCCGTGATTTCGTGGGTGAAGGGATCGGCATAGAGCGCGTTGATGGTGAAATCGCGGCGCGAGGCGTCCTCACGCCAGTCGGTCGTATAGGCGATGGTGGCGCGGCGGCCGTCGGTGCTGACATCGCGGCGCAAGGTGGTGATTTCCACCGGCCAGCCCGCGATGACGGCGGTGATGGTGCCATGGTCGATGCCAGTGGGCACAGCCTTGATCCCCGCCGCGCTCAGCCGATCGACCACGGCAGCGGGCTCCAGCACGGTGGCGATGTCGAGATCGTTGACCGGCAGCCCGTTAAGGCCATCGCGCACTGCGCCGCCCACGAAGCGCGCATGGCCCCGGTCCGCCTCCAGCGCGCGCAACAGATCGTCCAGGCCAGGCCGGTGGCGCCAGTCGGCGTCAGGCAGGAAGGCGGTCATGGCCGAGCCTGCGCGAAAGATTGGCAAGGATGGCGGCGGTGATGCCCCAGATGCGGCGATTTTCCCACATGATCTCGTAATAATGCCGCTCAACGCCTTGGAAATCCATGCTGTGCTTCAGGCGGTTGGCCGGGTCGAGCGCGAAGGCGAGCGGCAGTTCGAACCAGTCCGCCACCTCGTCCGCCTGGGGCGTCAGTGGCAGATCGGGCGGGATGACGCCCAATACCGGCACGATGTCGAAGCCGGTGAAGGTATGATAGCGATCCGACGTGCCGATAATGTCGACAAGCCGGGGAGGGAGGCCGATCTCCTCCTCCGCTTCGCGTAGCGCGCCGGCGATCTCGTCAGCATCGCTTTCATCGACGCGGCCGCCGGGGAAGGCGATCTGCCCGGCATGTTTGCGCAGCGTGGCGGAACGCTCGGTCAGGATCAGCCCCGGCTCCGGCCGGTCGGTGATGGCGACCAGCACGGCGGCGGGCGCCAGGACTATGTCGCCCTGGATGCGCGGGTCGCGCACATCGGCCGGGCTCAGGAAGATTTCGCGCTCATGCCCTTGTGCCAGGGCGAGGCGCAGCCGCTCCGCCAGCGTCATTCCGACCCGTCCAGGGGGAAGAAGGCGCCATCGCTCCACAGGCCGACCCGATCGCCGCCTTCGTCCAAGGCAAGGTTCATCAGCTCATAATAGACGCTGCGGGTGACCAGGGCCTCCAATCCGCCCCGCACATGCAGATAGGGGTGCGGGCCGTCCGGCGTTTCGCGCAGGGTCAGCGGGTTGTCCGGCCCGGCGGACACAAGCTCGCCTATGTTCAGGCGAAAGGCGAGACGGCGGTCGCGGCCTTCCCCTTCGGTCTTGAGTTCGACGGCGAGGAAGGGCGCGTCCTCCACCTCGATCGAAAGCTTTTCGACTGGCGTGACCAGGACATAGGATCCGTCCGCTTCCCGCCGCAATATGGTGGAAAAAAGCCGTACCATCGCTTCGCGGCCGATCGGCGATCCCTGGTGGAACCAGGTGCCGTCGCGGGCGATGCGCATGTCGCTGTCGCCGCAATGGTCCGGATTCCATTTCTCCACCGGCGGCAGGCGCTTTTCGGCGAGCAGGCGGGCGATATCGGTCAGCGACAGGCTGGCGAGATCGGGTGGCGGGTCCATCGGCATGGCGCCGAGATAGGACCGG
>DATEJA010000401.1:0-2571 GCA_035278405.1 Sphingobium sp.
ACGATTTCCTTGAGCGCGCTGGCGGGTCTTTCAACCACTTCACCCGCGGCGATGCGGTTGACCAGATGTTCGGGCAGGCGGCGTATTGACATTGATTAGGGACTAGCCCAAGCGATCGCTTTCCGCGAGCCGAAGCCCTAAAAATTTTGCGTCATGACAGGGGCGACGGAACGTGGCAGGGACTTCCGACCGCCCCGGTTCGCGTCGCCGGGACGCGCGGGCTGAACAGGAACAGGCATGTCGATCTTCTCGCGACTTTTCAAACTCTCCTCCCAGGATATGGCCATCGACCTCGGCACGGCAAATACCGTGGTTTATGTGCGCGGGCGCGGTATCGTGCTCAACGAGCCGTCCGTGGTGGCGGTGGAGACGCTGAACGGCGTGAAGCGGGTCAAGGCCGTGGGCGACGACGCCAAGCTGATGATGGGCAAGACCCCCGATTCGATCGAGGCGATCCGGCCGCTGCGCGACGGCGTGATCGCCGACATCGACGTCGCCGAACAGATGATCAAGCATTTCATCACCAAGGTGCATGGCGGCAAGTCGCGCCCCTGGCGCTTCCCTGAAATCGTGATTTGCGTGCCTTCGGGCTCCACCAGTGTTGAGCGCCGCGCGATTCGCGACGCCGCCAGCAATGCAGGCGCGTCCCAGGTCTTCCTGATCGAAGAACCGATGGCGGCCGCGATCGGCGCCGATATGCCGGTGACCGAACCGATCGGGTCGATGGTCGTCGACATTGGCGGCGGCACCACCGAAGTCGCGGTGCTCTCGTTGCGCGGTCTGGCCTACACGACCTCGGTTCGCGTGGGCGGCGACAAGATGGACGAGGCGATCGTCTCCTTTGTCCGTCGCCATCACAATCTGCTGATCGGCGAAGCGACGGCTGAGCGGATCAAGAAGCAGTTCGGCGTCGCCCAGCCGCCCGAAGATGGCGTGGGCGAAACGATCCACATCAAGGGTCGCGACCTGGTGAACGGCGTGCCCAAGGAAATATCCATCAACCAGGGCCAGATCGCCGATGCGCTGGCCGAGCCGATCAGCACCATCGTCGAGGGCGTGCGTATCGCGCTCGAAAATACCGCGCCCGAACTGGCGGCGGACATTGTCGATCAGGGCATCGTCCTGACCGGCGGCGGCGCGCTGCTGAAGGGGCTGGACGATGAACTGCGCGACGAAACCGGGCTGCCCGTGACCATCGCCGAAGATCCGCTGACCTGCGTCGCGATCGGCACCGGCCGGGCGATGGAGGATCCGATCTTCCGGGGCGTGCTGCAGACCGCTTAAGGTCGGGGAGACCACAGGATGGCGCGGCCACCCAGCCGACGTCCCGGCCATAACCGCAAGGCGCAGTACAGCCTGTTCGCCAGCTATGTGGTGGCGATGACCGGCGCGGCCGTCGGCCTGCTGCTGGTTGTCGTCGCGATCTTCGATCCGACCGGATTTGCCGCCATTCGGACCGCCACGTCGGAAATCACGCGCCCGGCCTCGCTGGGCATGCGGAACATGGTAAGCGGCGCCAGTTCTTTGGACGAGGTGCTGGCGGCTTATTGGCGGGCAGGATCGCAGAATCTCGCTTTGCGCCGGCAGGTCGAAGCAGACCGCAATCGCATCATCGAAGCCAAGGGCGTCGCACAGGAAAATCTTCGGCTGAAGAAACTGCTGAAGCTGGTCGACGAGGATCAGAGCGATCTGCTGACGGCACGGCTGATCTCCTCTTCCTCCTCCAGCGCGCGCCGCTTCGCGCGCCTCAATGCCGGACGCTGGCAGGGGGTGCGGCCGGGCATGCCGGTCCGCGCGCCCGAAGGGCTGATCGGCCGCATCCACAGCACCACGCCCAACACGGCCGACGTCTTGCTGCTGACCGACAGCAGCAACATCGTGCCGGTGCGCCGGGCAACCGATAGCGTGCCCGCCATCTCCACAGGGCTGGGCGACGGCACGCTGGAGATCCGGTCGCTGGCAGCGGGTCGCAATCCCTTCAGCCCAGGAGACATCCTGGTCACGTCAGGTGTCGGCGGCATCTATCAGCCCAACATCCCCGTCGCGGTGATCGTGCGGATCGCAGGCGAGATTGCCTATGGCGTGCCGCTCGCCAACCCGTCGAAGGTCGATGCGGTGGTCGTGGAGCGATCGTTCGAGGAAGCCGTCACCCGCAGCGAACCCGCAGCCGATGCCGGCCTCATTCCTCCGCAAGCGGCAACCAACGCGACCGCGCCATGATCGATTCGCATCTTCATCCGGTTCCCCGTCTCGGCCGCCACCCGTCGCGGTTCCGCATAACCGGAACGCCGGTCATCACGGTGATGCTGGGATCGTCCGTGACGGCGCTGCCGGTGATTGCGCAGGCGCCCGTCATGCCGCCCTTCGGCCTGCTGCTGATGCTATCGTGGCGGCTCCTGCGCCCTGAACTGTGGCGGACCTGGATCGGCGTGCCGCTCGGCCTGTTCGACGACATCATGAGCGGTCAGCCGATCGGATCGGCCATGTTCCTGTGGACGGTGACGCTGATCGGCGTCGACGCGATCGAGCATCGCATGGTGTGGCGAAGCTATCGGCAGGACTGGCTAATCG
>DATEJA010000402.1:0-3799 GCA_035278405.1 Sphingobium sp.
GCCAGTTGCGCCTGGTCGAGCACCGCGCCGGACACGACATGCGCGCGGCCCTGGACATAATCCTTCACCGCATTGACGCAATCGAGCGCGATCAGCTTGCCCGCCTTCATATAGAGGACGGAAAAGCTGCGGTTCGCCGGATCGCCGCGCAGGATGGTCTGATCGTGGCCGGTGGAAAGACCGACGGTCTGGAGCTTCAGATCATATTGGTTCGACCAGAACCAGGGGACCGCGTTATAGGCGTCTTCCTTGCCCATGATGTGCTGCACCGCGACCTTCGCCTGGTCATTGGCGTTCTGCACCGATTCGAGGCGGATCTGCGCGCCGCGGGCGAAGCGGTTCGCATGGGCGGCGCAGTCGCCCACCGCATAGATGTCGGGCAAGCTGGTGCGGCAATATTCGTCCACGTCGACGCCATTGCCGCCGGCCGCGCCCGCAGCGATCAGCGGCCCGGTTTCGGGGATGATGCCGATGCCGACGATCACCATGTCGGTCGCGATCCGCTCGCCATCCTCCATCAGCACGGCGCTCGCCTTGCCGTCGGTGACTTCGATGCAGTCCATCCGCGCGCCGGTGCGCAGGTCGACGCCATGGGCGCGATGCTCCGCCTCATAGAAGCGCGACAGCTCTTCCCCGGCGACGCGGGCGAGGACGCGGTCGAGCGCTTCCAAGAGCACGACCTTCTTGCCGAATTTCGAAAGCACGGCCGCCGCTTCCAGGCCGATATAGCCGCCGCCGATGACGACGACATGGTTGATCTGGTCAAGCTTGGCCATCATCGCGTCGACATCGTCGCGGCGGCGCACGGCATGGACATTGGCCGCGTCCGCGCCGTTGCAGGTCAGCATGCGCGGGCTGCCGCCGGTCGCCCAGATGAGCTTGCCATAGCTGATCTGCTCGTCGCCGGCCGTCACGGTCCTCGCCTGCGGGTCGACCGCCTTGACGCGGCGGCCCAGCAGCATGTCGACATGGCGTTCGGGCCAGAAGCTGGCCGGGCGGATCAGGATGCGGTCGAAGCTCTTGTCGCCGGCGAAATATTCCTTCGACAGCGGGGGACGCTCATAGGGCGGGTCCTTTTCGTCGCCGATCATCGCGACCGATCCTTCGAAGCCCAGCTGGCGCAGCGAAATCGCCGCCTGCGCGCCGGCATGGCCCGCACCCACGATCAGAACGTCATAATGGCTCATCGGCCCGCAATCCCCTCAATGCACGTGCAGCCGTCATTGGCGCGCTTTGACGGGGCTGGCAAGAGGCTGGGGCGCGCGGGCTTTCCTGACGGAAATTTAATGGGACGGGGCGTTTCTTCCCGTGGCATTGTCATGCCGCCCTGTGGCATAGGCGCAGCCCGAACAAGGGGGTTCATCACCAATGGCCACGGATGACAGTCACACCAGCCGCCATGCCGACGGACCGCACGGTCCGCTGCCCGCGCTGGCGCTGGGCGCGCTGGGCGTCGTCTTCGGCGATATCGGCACCTCGCCGCTCTACGCGCTGAAGGAAAGCTTCATCGGCCATCATCCGTTGGCGGTCGACCCCGCGCATATCTACGGCGTGCTGTCGCTGATCTTCTGGACGATGATGCTGGTCGTCACGGTCAAATATGTGTTCATCGTCATGCGCGCCGACAATGATGGCGAGGGTGGCAGCATGGCGCTGTTGGCGCTGATCGCCCGGCGCGTCGGCGAAACGCGCTGGAGCCCGGCGATCGCGGTGCTGGGCGTGCTGGCGACGTCGCTCTTCTACGGCGACGCGATCATCACGCCTGCCATCTCGGTGCTTTCCGCTGTCGAGGGGCTGACCGTGGTCGAAGGGGGGATGAACGCATTCATCCTGCCGATCGCCATCGTCATCCTGATCGCGCTGTTCGTGATCCAGAGCTTCGGCACGGCGAGGGTGGGGGCGCTGTTCGGGCCGATCATGGCGGTCTATTTCGTGGTGCTGGCGGTGCTGGGCGTCGTCAACATCCTGCCGCACCCGGAAATAGTCAGCATCGTCAATCCCTATTGGGCGCTGCATTTCTTCGAACTCAACCCTCGCCTTGCCTTCCTGGCGCTGGGATCGGTGGTGCTGGCGGTGACGGGGGCAGAAGCGCTCTATGCCGATATGGGACATTTCGGGCGCAAGGCGATCAGCATCGCCTGGCTCTATGCCGCGATGCCCTGTCTCATGCTCAACTATCTGGGGCAGGGGGCGATGCTGCTGGACCAGCCCGCCGCCGTGCAGAACCCCTTCTTCCTGCTCGCGCCGGAATGGGCGCGGCTGCCGCTGGTGATCCTGGCGACGGTGGCAACGGTCATCGCCAGTCAGGCGGTGATCTCCGGCGCCTTTTCCGTGACGCGCCAGGCGGTGCAACTGGGCTTCCTGCCGCGCCTGCGCATCCTGCACACCAGCGCGTCGGCGGCGGGGCAGATCTATGTGCCCGCGGTCAACTGGGCGCTGCTGGTGCTGGTCATCATCCTGGTTCTGGGCTTCGGCAGTTCCAGCAATCTGGCGGCGGCCTACGGCATCGCGGTGACCGGCACCATGGTCATCACCACCTGCATGATGGGCGTGCTGACCTTCAGCGTCTGGCGTTGGAACCCGGTGCTGGCGGGGCTGGTGATCGGCCTGTTCCTGGTGGTCGACGGCGTCTATTTCCTGTCCAACGCGACGAAGATCCCGGCCGGCGGCTGGTTCCCGCTGCTGGTCGCGGCCGTCTCCTTCCTCATCCTCACCACCTGGGCGACCGGGCGCAAGATCATGCGCAACTATCTGCGCGAGGATGCGATGGACCTCGACCTCTTCATCCAGTCGGCGGGATCGTCGCTGAAGCGGGTGCCGGGCACCGCCATCTTCCTCTGTTCCAATCCGGACGGCGTGCCGCCCGCCATGCTCCATAATGTGAAGCACAACCGCATCCTGCATGACCGCAACATCATCCTGACGGTCCGGACAGAGGAGGTGCCCCACCTGCCGCATGACGGGCGCACCAGCGCGAAGGATTACGGCCAGGGCTTCTATCGCCTGATCCTGCGCCATGGCTTCATGGAAAATGTCGACATCCCCGCCGCGATGAAGGCGGTGCATGATTGCGGCGGGCCGATCGGCGTGTCCGACACCAGCTATTTCCTGAGCCGCGAAACGCTGATCCCCTCCAAGCGGCCGGGCATGGCGCTCTGGCGCGAGCGGCTGTTCGCCTGGATGGTGCGCAATGCCGAAAGCCCGATGGCCTTCTTCAAGCTGCCGACCAATCGCGTGGTGGAACTGGGGTCGCAGCTGGAAATCTGACCTGTGGGCCCGCGCGCGGGCTGTGCGCGCGGGCTGAAAGGCTCGCCTTCGCTTAGCAGCGATGGTTGCGGTCGATGTCCCGGCCGATCAGCGCGCCCGCGCCGCCGCCGATGATCGTGCCGGGCATGCGATCGCCGCGCGTGTCCACCGCCCGGCCGAGCAGCGCGCCCGCCGCGGCGCCGACGATCAGACCCGTGGTGCCGCTCGTCCGGCAGTCCCGCCGCACATAGCGCGGGCGATCATCGCGATAATAGCGGCGGCCCTCATAACGGTCGCGGTCATGATGCTTGTACCAGCCCCGGTGCCGGCCATTGTCGGCCATGGCGACGGACGGAATGGCGCCGCACAGCGTCGCGGCGAAGGACAGAGCCAGCGTGAATTTCTTGAACCCCATGACGATCTCCCTGATTGTGTGGGGCCGCTATGGCGGGATCCGCTTGGCACTTTCCTGAACGAACGGGTCAGCTGCCGTTCAGACTGGCGGGGAAAGGCCTCCACTCGCCTCGACCGAAAGCCGTGCAGGCAGATTTCG
>DATEJA010000403.1:0-3149 GCA_035278405.1 Sphingobium sp.
ACAGCCTGTCAATAAGTGTATGTCAGGCTGCCGCCGAACCAGCGCGGCCGGGCATAGGTCGCCTGGTCGATGCCCCCCGCCGACGACACGTCAAGATTGTACAGCCTGTAATCCTTGTCGGTCACGTTATTGACGAAGAAGGCGCCCGTCCAATGCCTGTCGCCGGTCGTGTAGCTCAGGCGGACATTGCCGTAGATGCGGCCCTTCTCGTAATCGACCGGCGCATTGAAGGTGGAGAAATATTGCGCGGATCCATATTTCCAGTCCGTCTGCGCGGAAAGCGATCCGCCCAGCACATCCATTTCATATCGCAGCAGCCCGCCGACGCTCCAGCTGGGGGCCTGCGGCATCTCCCGATCCGTGACCCGGCCGGCAGGCAGGGTGATGTCCTTGACCTTGGCATCGAGATGCGACGCGAAAATATTCAGCAACAGGCCGCGATAGGGCCGGAGACCCAGTTCCACTTCGAAACCCTTCACCGTCGCCGGCTGGTTGGTCACGAATTGCGACAAGCCCTTGAGCGAGAAAGCCTGATAGCCCTTATAGTCATAGTAGAATCCGGCGGCGCCCAGCGTGATCGCGCGATTGAGAAGCGACAGCTTGACGCCCGCCTCATAATTGGTGAGCACTTCCTGGCCGTAGGGCAAGCTCTGGGGATCGATCGGCGGGAAGGCCTGAACACCAAAGCCGCCGCTCTTGGTTCCCCGATTGACGCCGACATAGATGAGCGTGTCTCCAGCAGGGCGATATTCCAGCTGCGCCTTGCCGGACCAGTTCTTGTAAGTCTGCTTGGCCAGGTCAGGATAAGTCGTCGGATTGAAGACGAGATCGGTCACACCATTTTCGGCATGGGTGAAATTGAACCGCTTCCAGTCCCAGCTGTAACGCCCGCCTAGAATAGCTGTCAACTTGGGCAGGACGACATATTCAACCTGACCGAAGACTGCGATCGATTCGGTCGTCTGCCGTCCGCCATAATTTTCGATGAAGCCGAGGATATCCGATCCATCGAGCTGATAGTCATTGTCGGTCCTGATCTTGAGACCGTAAACGCCCACGATCCAGTTCAGCCGATCCGCCTTGCCCGCCAGTCGGATTTCTTCCGACAGTTGATAGAGATTCTGGCGCGTGTCATAGTTGATGGCATTCAAGGGGCCGACATCGCTGTCCTCGCCGAACCTTTTCCGCAGCTTTTGATAATCGCTGATGGACGTCAGGGTCGCGCCGCCGAAATCATGCTGATAGCGCAGCGTGGCGCTCCAATATTTCCGGTCGAAATAGGGAATGCGGTTCATCGCGCCGGTATGCGGATCATTGTCGCTGTCCCGATAGCCGAAGGCATCACATCCGGCGCATGTGCCCCAGAAATCCTCGTTCGGGGCCAGGGCGTAGCCCAGACCGTCCGCATCGACCCCGGCGGCGATATGGGTATAGATGCCGCCGCTGGTCTCTTTCCGGTTCCGCAGCCCCTGCAGCTTCAGAAGCAGCGTATCCTGCGGCGACAGGTCGGCTTCGATCTGTCCGCGCAAGGCATAGAAGCGGGAATTGCCGACATCCTTGCCGATCTCGTTCTTCTGATAGCCATCATGACGGTTGGTCGTGAAGGACAGACGGCCGCGAATGGTGTCCGAAAAAGGCCCGCTGATCGCGCCTTCGGTCGCGATCTGATTATAGCTGCCGACCGTGGCGGTGGCGAAGGCTTCGAAGGAGCGTGTCGGCTTTTTCGTGACGACCTGGACAAGGCCACCGGTCGCATTACGTCCGAAAAGAGTTCCCTGCGGACCGCGCAAGACCTCGACCCGCTCGAGATCGAAGGTCTGCCCGCTGATCGCGCCGAGCGCGCTCACATAGACTTCGTCATTATAGAAAGCGATGGGCGCTTCCTGCGAGTCGGCAAAGTCGTTCTGCGACACGCCGCGAATATTGAATACGGTGATCGTCGGACTATACTGGTTCACGGCAAGGCTGGGAACTTGCCCAGCCAGAGCGGTAACATCCTGCCGCCCCATCGCTGCCAGTTGTTCGCCGCCGATCGCGGAAATGGAAAGGCCGATGTCCTGCAATTTCTGCTCGCGCTTCTGCGCCGTGACGACGATCTCACCCGGCTGATCTCCAGCCTTGGTTTCCTGCGAAAATGCGGGAGCGGACATGGCCGTCGCCAACAGAAGTCCGACATTGCAAATGACGCGCATCGTTTAAAATTCCCCTCAACATACTAGCGCCCAGCCCTGCTCTGGACGCGCGGTTTCCGTATGCTCGCACCGCCATTGGCCAGGTGCGTCCGTTTTGTTCTTGGTAACAGTTGACGCGAATCGGAAGAGAATGTCAACAAAATCGACCGGTCGATTGGTCAATTATTAAAAAATGAGGACATGCCCCGCAATTTGGCCATTTTCCATGCTCAAAACCCCAGATGCGCGGCAAGTCCCCTGACGCCGTCGACGAAGGCCCGCGACAGGGCCGCTTCATCGATGAAGGTGAGCGCGCGCTTCTCCACCAGGATACGGCCGTCGACCGCGACCATGTCCACATCGCCGCTGCCGCCCATGATCAGGAAAGTGTCCAGCGGTCGCCGCATCGCGTCGAACCGCCAATCGTCCAGCCGGACCGTGAAGAAGTCGGCCTTCATCCCCGGCGCGAGCGTCCCGATGTCCGACGCCCAGCCTAGGGACTGGGCGGGCTGCCGGGTCGCCATGGAAAGCGTCTTCATCGGCGTGAGGATCGAGCGGTCGCCACCCGATTCGTTGCACTGAAGCCAACCCATGCGCATGGCTTCGGGCATATGGCCCATTGGCCTGACGTCGCCGTCCGAACTGAAGGCGACCGGGGCTCCCGCCTTCAGGAAGTCGAGGATCAGGCCGGTGGAGATGATCGGCGCCTCGCCGCTGGCGCCATATTTCTGCGGCGAATAGGTGAGATGCACGCCGGACTGGACGAGCCAGTCGAATTCGTCTGCGTCGGCATAGGCGGTATGAACCGAAATCAGACGGTCCGACAGGAGGCCGAGGCGATGCATGCGCTCGATGGCGCGGACACCGAAATATTGTTGCGTCGCCTTCGCTTCATTGCCGAAGCCCGCAAGATGGGAGCCCCAGGGCGTACCGAACCGGCGGGCAAGCGCTTCCACCCCGACGAGCAGTTCGTCGCTG